>CAZKEV010000015.1:0-18787 GCA_964551875.1 uncultured Methanomicrobiales archaeon
GTCATGAGAAGAGATAATACTTTTATGTATAAGTAGTTTGGTTCTTGACTATAATAGCAAAAAACCAACGAATATTTGTTCTATATTGCCATGACCCGGTTCAGACTTCTTATTACCCTCCAGTGGCTGCTGTTTCTAATCCCACTGAATATCTACGAGAGCTTGGGGCTGGCGGCCGGCATCCAGTGGGCAGTGTTTCGATACCAAACGAGCTATCTGGGCAATAGCCCGATCCTGCTCAACCGCGATCTCTCGTATATCCAGACTGGTATTCTGACCGGAAAAAGCGCTATTCCGATAATCCTCTGGTCTACCGGTGCCATTCTCCTAGTTATAGCCCTCCTCCTCACGATTTTTGCCTTTCTTAAAAAGGACCCTGCAATCCTGAAGAAAAGTGCAGCACTCATTATTGCCGGTGGTCTTCTCTTCTTGTTTGCTATGTTTGTACGGTACGGACCTCTGCTCCATAACGAATACGGTTTCTCTATACCATTTGGTGTTCCGTTGGTCTTTTTTACCGGGTGGTGTGTATATTGCGGTTTCAAGGAAGGGAAAAAAGAAGAAGGAATCGTTTATCAGGAAAACCTCT
Organism: uncultured Methanomicrobiales archaeon; assembly: GCA_964551875.1. GTDB lineage: Archaea > Halobacteriota > Methanomicrobia > Methanomicrobiales > JACTUA01 > JACTUA01. The sequence continues at coordinate 590 of CAZKEV010000015.1, forward strand.
GGGAAACAGCATACATAATTTTGTGTATAACCCTTATCGCGTTCACTATATTCCAGATTTTATGGACGTTTACAGGGGCTTTCGGTTTGTTTGGCTGGGATTACCGCGTATTTGTGGGGGGTATCCAGTCGCTTGATCATATGCAGAATCCCTACATTCTTGAAAACATCAACCGGTATGCCGGAGGGGATACCGGGGGGAACCTGCAGTTTGACGCTCCGCCACATACCCTGTATTTCTTCTGGCTGCTAGATTTTTTCTTCGTGTTCCATAATATCGGAATTTATTATGTATTGTTATTCATTCTCCTGATGATCAGCGGATATCTCATTGTGACAATTCATTGTGACGATGAATCGAAACCGCATTATCTTTTCTTAACTACCCTGTTGCTGACCGGTTTTATGGCCACCTATTGGAATTTTGTCACCGGGAATAAGGATATCCTCTTCCTGTTTTTATTTGCCCTAATTTTCGTGCTGCTGCTAAAAGAAAAATACTGGCAGTCATCGATCGTGATGGGCCTTGCCGCAGCAGTTTCGCTTACGACAACCCCGTTTGTTGTTCTCTATCTGGTTGTAAAGCGCTCCATTCTCAATTGTCTGTCCTATATTTTACTATTTTTCGGTGTAGTGGCAGCATTGTTTCTGGTGAGTTATTGCATCAGCCCAATTTATCTTGCTTCCTATATCGGTATTTTACTAGGGAGTACAAGCCCCCTTTACGATCCGGGCGGATTGAATACGCCCACACCATACCTGATGCTTAAGGATCTCCTAAAAGCGATACATTTCGGCGATATGCTACCCGTTGCAATTGTTTCGTGTGTTTATATCAGTCTTATTCTGTATGCGACCTGGAATTTTTCTGTAAAAAATAGAGAGAACACCATAAAAATTTACTCACTGGTTATGCTCGCAGTCTTCATGTTGCTGCCGAGAATAAAGCCCTATGATTTTATCATCCTTGTCGTGCCGCTCTACTTTTTGTTCAAGGACTGCAGTTACCGGATAAAATCCTTGGTGTTTGTGGTGATCTCCCTTCCGCTCTTTGTCTGGCTGCTTTTCCCCCTTATCGGCCCAACTAGCAATTTACCCTTCATGCTGGGGTTGTATCCCCAGACATACAGCCTAATTCTCATTTTTATTGTAATCATTCTGCACAACTATCTGACACCAGCATCACACCCAAAGGGAAACAACCGGTAGAGATGAAACTCGCTGATTTCGCAAGGTGATCAAAGCTTTTTGACCTCACATTCCCTCGGGAGGATTCGGAAATGTGGGAATGCCGGTACTGCTATGCCATTTTTCTGGTAAATTCCCTTTAACAAAATTCGAAATACTAACTATTAGGATTTTTATCGATTTCACGTTTTATTCGTAGAATTCTTTCGTGATTTTTACATATCATTGATATCAACAATTCATTTATAGAGCGAACCAAGGATCCCACACTCCCGACACCACCACCCGACTGGTACGAACCGATACCTGCCACCCTTCTCCTCCCTGGCATAGAGCCGGACCATGCGCGATCCGCATTTCGGGTGAGGGCAGGGGGGGCTTGGACCTTCATAATGTATACATAAACCTATGAAAAGAAAGGCTTTACGAAGCCGGATTACTGTAGTGTCCTTATTGTTATAATATTATACCACTGTCAACGGTGTCTTATGATCACGCAATCTTCTCCCTGATCAGGAATCCCGCGCCGCTCATCAGCGCGATGTAGACCGCAATGGCAAGGACGAACGCGATCCCTTTCCCCCCCGGGATGGGGAGTGCAGGGAGGGCGATGAGAACGATGATAAAGACCACGAGGCTTGTGATTCCGGTCGCCACATCCAGCATCCGGGCATTCATGGAGATCTCTCCGGCCTCATCCCCCATATGCCTGCCCATTCGCACTCCCGATCGCTCCCTTTTTCCCCTCATGGTTCCATGATCGGGTACCGTCTTTCAAGACAGGAGCTGGTATGGCGAGGAGAGAGGAGGAAGAAGAGGTCAGGATAAAGCTCGAGCTCGCCGTGAAGATCCTCGCCGAAGAGATGTCACCTTCCCTTGTCCCTGGAGGAGGTTCGAACATCGGCTATGCTCTCCGTGGAGCAAGGACCCACGGGGATGTGGCCGGAGTCCAGGGAGGAATCGTGAAAATGGGCCGGGGGGTTCACCCACAAGGAGGGGTGACCTTCGGGGCAGCTGAAAGCGTTGCACGGGTGGTGCTTACGGCCAGGCGGACCGATCCGCAGATCCGGAGCGCGGCGGTGATCCGATACTCCCCGGCTATCCTCGCCGTTCTCGATGGCCTCCTCCTCGAGATCTGCGAGTTCGACCGCACCCGGGATCCCCCCGGGGTCTCCACCATGGACTGGGGCGTCGCCTTCTGCTGCCGTGAGGGGGTTCCCGATGTCATCTTCGACCGAGGCGCTCCGGGCAGGGAGCCCCTGATCCGGATCCTGGGGGAAGAGCCGGTGTCAGTCGCACATACCATCGTCGCGGTGAGCCACAGGATTTCTTAAGGTCTCAAAGTACCAGATGGAGAAGCATACCTCACCCTCGTCATCAGATACATCTTTTCCTTCCCTGGAGGCGATCCGTCGCCCCGAATCCTGGATACACGCACGGGAAAAAATCTTTAATCCAGCAACGGCCAAAATGACCCCATGGATACCGAGCTCCGCGACAGGTTCACCAGGTTGTGGAATACGTATTTCGAGGGGTCGGAACTGCCCGTCACCTTCGGGATCGGCAGGGATACCGGGGAGATCCAGAGAGCGCCCGTGCCGAAGGGCTGGCGTTGCCTGGTCTGCGATCTTACCAGGATACGAAAGGGAACCCCTCTCTCCTTTGACCGGGAATCCATCTCCTGCGGCGGGGGGAAGTTTTACCTCGGTTATACGGCGGAGCGGCCCCCGGAGTTCCGCTACTTCCTCTCGTACGGGAAGCCAGGTGTGGTCGAGGGTGAGCGGTACAAGCAGTCCCCCGAGATCGTGGAGGCGATGAGCGGACACACGGTGAGCATTCCCGCAGCGGGCCTGTGCTACATCTTCAAACGGTGGGACCAGCTGGCTCCCGATGATAATCCCGAGGTCGTCATCTTCTTTGCGAGGCCGGAGGTCCTCTCAGGCCTCTTCACGCTCGCAAACTTCGACCAGACCGACCCGAACGGAGGGGTTATCTGCCCCTTTGGTGCCGGGTGCGGCTCGATCATCTACTACCCCTGGCTTGAGCAGCAGAAAGAGAACCCGAGGGCTGTGCTCGGGATGTTCGACCCCTCGGCACGACCATGTGTGCCCCTGGATATCCTGACCATGGCCATCCCGATGAAGAAGTTCGTGAAGATGGTTGGGTATATGGAGGAGAGCTTCCTCATAACAGCCTCATGGGAGAAGGTGAAGAGGAAGATTGCGCGGAGCGCCGAGATGTATTCCCGGTGAGAGAAAAAATGGAGGAGAGGGATCTCCAACGGGACATCGGGTTTTTTTCCCTCTATATTTTACCCGGAGAATGAGTATATGGTGATCGGGATGGAGAAGCTCCCCTCATGGGCATCCACGAGGTGCCCGTCCCATGGGCCCCCTCACCCTTGCCGGTCCTCTCCCGGCGGGGATTCCCCAGTTTCCTGTCGGCATTGTCCTCAGGAAATCCTGAATGACGGTCCTGTTCATCGTCCCTGCCGTAACCTTCGCATCGAGATCTTTCCTGAAGGTCATCATGGCGCTTCCGAGGGCGGTCGTGTTTGAGCTCGCGAGGGCCGCGTGCGCATCGGAGATGGCTGTATTCAGATCCGAGACATTATACCCCTTTCCCGCGAGATATGCGGTAAGATTCTCCGCGAACCCGACTGCCACGGTACCTGGTGCGCCCTTCCAAGCGGGATATGCGGGAAGGGTTGTCCTGTTGAAGGTCCCCGAACTCCATCCACGATGAAGATCCTCTGTAAATGCTCCTGCGGCCCCCCTTGATGAAGGGATGATGAACCTCTGGATGACATTCTTGGCTTCCAATAGGACGACGAGCGGGCCTACCACAGGAAAGGCTATCACCCGGAGGGTTGTGAAGATGTTCATCCCATGGCCCACCAGTCCTGGTGTTCCAATTCTCCTGGAAACAGGAGACGCAATGCGGCCATGATAGGGACCGGCGGCCATCGCGGGTGCTGCCAGGATGGCGATAAGGCAGACGATCATTGAGAGCCAAAAGACTCTCGTCCATGAAATTGACATGGGTACACCTACTTCTATGGGCGTAAACGAGTACGTCCTGATGTAAGATATATTGTACATTATGTTATATATAAACTACTATTATGGAGCGCAACATTCGGGGAGATCCGGGGGAATTGCGGTGGTACCTCGGATAGTACATTCCATTGTTTTCACCTCGCTCATCATAGGGGAGAAGGGGGGATACCGGCCTTCGATCGGAACCCTGCCATCCCCTCCTCGCCAACCGGCAGGCGGAACCGTCTCGTCCGTTACAGTTTCTCGTAGATCTTCCTGAGGTTCGAGACCTGCCCCTCACCCCTCTCGGTTGGTGGCAAGATCAGCTGTCCGAGGAGCGCCATGATTTTTTCAGGATCGCGGACGCCGAACAGGCAGTCGAGCGGGTGTCGGGATGCTTCCTGTCCTGCATTTGCCACATTCCCGGTGTCCTTACGGGCTCCCACGCCCGGCCCCCGGGTTACAATAGGGATGACGGTCCCCGTATGGAGAAGCCGCATGATCGGGTCCTGCTCCATCACCAGCCTCCCGATCTGGTGATGGGGGAGTACATGCTCCTGCCGCTTCCAGACCCCTCCTCTTGTGACAACTCCTTCGTTCGTGATGGCATAGCTAATGGAGCGCCTGAACTTCTCGGTCCATGCGATGACGATGATAACGGCAGCAACGCTCGCAGGCAGGATCAGGTCCGCAATCAAGGTGAGGAGATCCATGATCTGGCTCATCGAGGCAACAGGAAAGAAGATGACGAGGAAGATCCCTGCAAGGCTGCTCAGACCCAGCGCCAGGGCCGAACTCGTCCACATCTCGGTGAGCCTCATCATCCACCCGATCATCACAAAGAGGAGGAAGACACTGACCGGGGCTGTGAGAAGGACCGTTATGTCAATCATATCACCCATTCCCGGGAGAAATTTGCCCATGGAACCAGAAAGGTTCGGGATGAAGGCATCCATGAATCCGTACAGGGCTGCTATCGTGATAAACGAGATTTCCACGAGCAGCAGGGGGGTGAGGGCCAGGAGGTATTTGGAGAGAAAACTCCTGGGATCGGGATTGGTAACAAGGATAACCGTTTTATTCGCTATACCCTGAGCCGGGATCGACCCTTCCATGGGGAAAGATCGGTGCCTGTCCATAAATAGTTTCGATCCCCTGGATACACGGTTTTGCGCGGAAAGTAAGGGTGGGCCGGTCAGGAAAATGCAGTCTTGAACGGGCGCGACCTGAGGTTTCGTAGTTTGCTTGGGTTCCTATCACCCTTGAAACGAGTAATACGCGAGTTTTGGAGAAATTATCCCGTTCGCAAATATTCTTAAAGTCTCACGGTTCATGTATGATGCTAGAGGGAAGACTGGAATGGGAATCAAGCCATCGTACATCAAGAGGCTTGGCGAGGAGCTCATCGAGACAAGGCCCGAGCGCTTTGGCCGTGACTTCAACGAGAACAAGCGGGGCGTGAGCGAGAACGCCATCATCGGGAGCAAGAAGGTCAGGAACCGGGTGGCCGGCTATATCACACGGAAGCACAATACCGGCAAGAAGTCATAAAGAATTTATCTCAAATCTGCTCCTTTTCTGGATTTTGATGGCCCTCCCGTGGCCCGCGGTATTTGATGAAGGTGCCATCCCGGTATTCCCGGAAGGCAACCTTCAGCTCCTCCTGGGTGTTCATGACGATGGGGCCATACCAGGCAACCGGTTCCCTGATGGGCATTCCTGAAACGAAGAGGAACCTCACCCCCTCACCTCCCGCCGTGATCCCAACCCGGTCACCCTCCCCATAGAGGACGACATTCCCCGGGCCGATGGCCACCTCTCCCCCGAGGTCGAAGTATCGCGCCCCCTCGACCCCGAAGGAGTACGGCTCCCTCCTGTCGTCGAAGAAGCCCTTCCCTTCGATGATATATGCAAAGACAGTCCGCCCGGGACCTTCCGAATGAAAAAACGTTCCCCCTGCAGGGATTGTCACGTCCAGGTACACGGGATCGGTGACTATCTCCCGTATAGGCCCCCGGATCCCGTCCACCTCCCCGGCGATGATCCGGATCTCGGAACCTCCGGGCCGGGCCACCACGGGGATCTCGCCCGACTCCAGTCCCCGGTAGCGGGGGTCCATCATCTTATGGGAAGCTGGGAGGTTCGCCCAGAGCTGGAAGCCCTGGAGAAGCCCCGTTCGATCGCCCACGGGCATCTCCTGATGAATAATCCCGCTCCCCGCGGTCATCCACTGGACATCCCCGGGCCCGATGACCCCCTCGTTCCCCATGCTGTCCCCGTGGGCAACCTCCCCGTGGAGCACGTAGGTGATGGTCTCGATCCCCCGGTGGGGATGCCAGGGAAACCCCCTCCGGTAGTCCTCAGGATTCCCCGAATGGAAATCGTCCAGGAGGAGGAAGGGGTCAAGTGCCGGCACATGCCGGTAGCCGAAGGCCCGGTTGAGCCGGACCCCGGCCCCTTCCATGGTGGGTATGCTCGAAAGTACCTTCTCTATCCTTCTCGGGTTCTCCATGCCGGTTCCTCCCCCCTGATTACACCCTTCCCCTTCTTGAAGCTCACCCATGGGATCCGGACCCCATCATAGGGACCGAATTTCGGGATTCCTGAAGATGTCGAAAACGATAAGAATGAGATGCACGTTTGTAAAAGCTGCAGGAAGGTGAGTGAAAGGATATGTTCGAGGGTGTCTTTCCGGCCATCATCACGCCCTTCCGGACGGGTTCCCGGCCGGATCTCGATCTCGAAGGGTTGCGTGCAAATGTGGCATGGCTCGTTGAACAGGGTGTCCATGGGATTGTTCCCTGCGGCTCGACCGGCGAGTCCGCCACGATGAGCCACAAGGAGCACGAGAAGGTCGTCGAGGAGACCGTCGACGTGGTGAACGGCAAGATCCCGGTCCTTGCTGGTACGGGTTCCAACAACACAGAGGAAGCCGTTCTCCTCACGAAAGCGGCAAAGAACCTCGGTGCAGACGGGGTCCTCGTCATCTCCCCATACTACAACAAGCCGAACAGGTCCGGCCTCATAAAGCACTACACGAAGATCGCGGATCTCGATATCCCGGTCGTGATGTATAACGTCCCGGGCAGAACGGGCCAGAACCTGAACGACTTCAAGCCATCTCTCGTGGCGGAGCTCGCAAAACACCCGAATATCATCGGGATCAAAGAGGCGAGCGGGAACCTGGGCCAGATCTGGCAGATCGTCGAGGAGACCAGGGACGAGTCCTTCAAGGTCATCTCCGGGGATGACAACCTGACCCTCCCCATCCTCCAGCTCGGGGGAGTCGGGGTCATCTCGGTCGCGGCAAACGTGGAGCCTGCACTCATGGTGGAGATGTATGAGGCCTTCAGGAAGGGGGACTACATGAAGGCAAGGGAGCTTCACTTCAGGCTCGAACCGCTCTTCAAGGACCTCTTCATCGATACGAACCCGATTCCCGTGAAGAAGGCGGTCGAGCTCAGGGGCATGGCTGCCGGTCCGGTCCGGCTCCCCCTCGACAACCTGGACCAGGAGAGGACCGCGAAGCTCATGAAGACCCTCGCGCTCTACAAGCCCTGAAAAGGAGGATGCAATGATCAAGGTGGTGGTCTGCGGGGCACTGGGCCGCATGGGCGGTACGGTGGCGAAGCTCATCAACGACGCATCGGATCTCGAGCTTGTCGGCGGCGTGGACGTGCGGCCGGGAACCGTCTTTTCTGCCGAGGTGGTGCCATCGGACCAGATCGACCGCCTCCTCGCAGAGAAGAAGCCCGACGTGCTGGTGGACTTCACCGTCGCAGCGGCTGCGGTCGAGAACGTCAAGGCCGCTGCCAGGCACAACGTGGCCCCGGTTGTGGGTACGACCGGGTTCACGCCCAAACAGAGGGAAGAGATGAAGAGGGCCGTGGAGGCCTCGGTCCCTGCCGTCATCACGAGCAACTTCTCGGTCGGGGTGAACATCTTCTGGTTCCTGATACGGGAAGCGGCAAAGAAGCTCGGGGATTACGACATCGAGGTGATCGAGGCCCACCACCGGAACAAGAAGGACGCCCCCAGCGGGACCGCAAAGACCATCCTCGAGATCCTGGACTCCGAGGTGGGGACACGGCCCAAGCTCTACGGCAGGGAGGGGATGACGGAGCGGGGGAAGGAGATCGGGGTCCATGTCATCCGGGGCGGGGACATCGTCGGCGAGCACACCGTGCTCTTTGCAGGGAACTACGAGTGCATCGACCTCTCCCACCGTGCCTACGACCGCTCGGTCTTTGCCATGGGGGCCCTCCGGGCAGTCCGCTGGGTCGGCGGAAAGAAGCCGGGCGTCTACTCGATGGCCGACGTCCTGAACCTCCACCCGAAGTAGGAAGCAGCTAGCCATATCGAAACCTATTAAACCTTTTTTCCCGAACATATACCCCCAGAGGTATATCATTGCCAGCAGCAGTCAATCCTGATCTCTGTGTCGGCTGCGAGACCTGCGTCGACGAATGTCCGGGGGAAGCCATCACCATGGAGGACGGTATCGCAAAGGTTGATCCCAAGAAATGCACCGAGTGCAAGACCTGCGTGGATATCTGCCCGTCAGCATCCATCCACATGGAATGAGCTCGCGAACCTCCCCTGAGCATCCTCACCCTCATCTCATCCTGAATGGGAAGACCGATTTTCATTCCGGGAAAACGGATACATTTTTCATGGGGCGGGAACCAAGGATTTCCCTCCGGATTCATAAAGCAAATTATTTATTTCGTGACAGACTCTAACACACTCAGCCATGATCAAGGTCGGAGTACTCGGAGCCACCGGGGCCGTAGGACAGCGGTTCGTCCAGCTTCTTGCAGATCATCCCTGGTTCGATCTCGTCACCCTCACCGCCTCGGAGAGGAGTGCGGGGAAGAAGTACGGGGATGTGGTGAACTGGAAGCTCGATGCACCCTTCCCTGAGAAGGTGAGGAACCTCCTTGTATCCCCTACGAGCGTGAAGGGGGCGAAGGGGGTTGAACTGGTCTTCTCGGCACTCCCGGCGGAGATCGCAGGAAAGGTCGAGGACGACTTCTCCCGGGCCGGGGTCGCGGTCTGCAGCAATGCACGTTCCCACCGGATGGAGCCCGATATCCCCCTGGTCATCCCCGAGGTGAACGCAGATCACCTCGCCCTCATCGATCTCCAGAGGGACAGGGGCCGTGACGGGTTCATCGTCACGAACCCGAACTGCTCCACGATCATGCTCTGCGTCGCCCTCGAACCCCTCAGGTCCACCGGCTTCACGGATGTCCGGGTCGCCACCATGCAGGCCATCTCGGGGGCCGGGTTCTCCGGCGTCGCTGCCATGGACATCTATGACAACATCGTCCCCTACATCGGCCAGGAGGAGGAGAAGATGGAGACCGAGACCCTCAAGATCATGGGAACCCTGGAGGGCGGTGAGGTCAGGGACGCCCCCTTCCAGGTGAGCGCAAGCTGCCACCGGGTGCCGGTCATCGACGGGCACACCCTCGCGGTCTGGGTGGATGTGAAGGACGGGATCCCGGAGGTGAAGCAGGCGTTCCGGGGCTACAAGCCCCCCTTCTCGGGCCTGCCCACCCAGCCGGAACGTTCCATCGAGCTCTTCGAGCAGCCCGACCGCCCGCAGCCAAGGCTTGACCGCATGCGGGGCGGAGGGATGACCGTCTCGGTCGGAAGGGTGAGGCCGGGCCTGCGCTTCATCGCCCTCGGCCATAACACCATCAGGGGGGCGGCAGGAGCCTCCGTGATGAATGCAGAACTTATCCGCACCAGAAAGTTCCTCTGAAAGGGAGGAGACCCTATGCTCAAGGACAACACAGTATTCGTCGGAAACAAGCCAGTCATGAACTATGTACTTGCAGTGGTGACCCAGTTCAGCAATGGTGCTGATGAAGTGGCGATCAAGGCGCGGGGAAAGGCCATCTCAAGGGCGGTCGATACCGCCGAGATCGCCCTCAACCGCTTCCTGGATAATGTTGCAAAGAAGGAGATCCTCACCTCGACCGAGGTGATTGACACCGACAGCGGGAAGACGAACGTCTCCTCTATCGAGATCATCCTCACCCAGAAGAAGTCGCCGGCTGGCTAGCCCTTCCCCCGTTCTTTACCTTCGAAGGCATAGAGAGATCCAGGTATGACCCCGCGACCTTTCCAACGAGATATCTGATGGGAGCGCCGGCAGGGAGGGAGATCATGGGTTCATCAGATGCATTCAGGGAACGGATCCACGCATTGGCCGGGAAAGAGTATCCCGACCTCGAGGCCCTCTACCGCGAGCTTCATACCCACCCCGAGCTCTCCGGGCAGGAGAAGGCGACCGCTGCGAGGATCGCCAAGGAGCTCGGGCGATCCGGCCTCACTGTCCACACAGGGATCGGGGGCCACGGGGTCGTCGGGGTGCTCGCGAACGGTCCGGGCCCGACCGTCATGATCCGGAGCGATATGGATGCCCTTCCTGTCGCCGAGAAGACCGGCCTCCCCTACGCGAGCACTGTCTCGGTGGCCGTCGAGACGCGGGCGGTGAAGATCGGGGTGATGCATGCCTGCGGGCATGATCTTCACATGGCCATCATGGTCGGTGCCGTCCGGCTCCTCTCGGCCATCACGGGGGACTGGTCGGGCACCCTTCTTGCGGTCGGGCAGCCGGCCGAGGAGACGGGGGCCGGGGCAAGGGCGATGGTTGCTGACGGGATCTTCAGCCGTTTCCCCGGGCCCGACTATGCCCTTGCCCTCCACGTGGACCCGAATATCCCTGCCGGGAAGATCGGCTACCGGCCGGGCATCATATCGGCAGGGAGCACCTCCCTCGATGTCACCGTGAGGGGCATCGGGGGGCATGCCGCCCACCCGCACCAGTCGATCGATCCGGTGGTCATCGCTGCCCGGACGATCATCGCCCTCCAGACCCTCGTCTCCCGGGAGACCGACCCGAGGGAGATGGCAGTCCTCACCGTGGGGGCCGTTCACGGTGGCACGAAACACAACGCGATCCCCGACGAGGTGGTGCTCAGGGTGAACATCCGGTACAACAATGATGCCGTCAGGGACCGGATGCTTGCTTCCATCGAGCGGATGGTGAGGGGGATAGCGCTCTCCGCGGGGGTGCCAGATGACCTGATGCCCGTCATCCTGCGGCCCGGCGAGGCAACCCCCCCGATGGAGAACGACCCGGCTCTGACGGAACGTGTCCGGGTAAGCCTTATCTCTGTCCTCGGGGATGAGAACGTCGTCCTCATCCCCCAGCTCACCGGGAGCGAGGACTTCAGCGTCTTCGGGAACGGGACCCCGCATGTTCCCATCTGTTACCTGCGCCTGGGGGCCGCGGACCCCCGCGAACTGGAGGAGAGCAGGAGGTCCGGAAGAGACCTCCCCTACCTCCACAGCAGCCGGTTCGCCCCGCCGCCGGATCCCACGATACGGGTCGGTTCCATCGCGATGGCAGGGGCGGTTGCAGGTCTCCTTGCCCCCCGGGAGGCTGGCCCCTGACCGGCACCTGTGTGACAGACCGATCTTTTTATGATGCGCCCCGGGTCCGGGCCGTGGAGAGGCACAGGAAGGCCTTTGCGTCGGTCTTCAGGAAGGAACTGGCCATCAGCCATCGGTGCGGCGGGCAGACTGGTCCGTGCACAGGAAGCCGGGACTGAAGCGGAACCCCTCACACACCAGGAAGGAAGAAGAGGTTGCAGTGGCAATGCCCTTCGCCCTCGATCTCGTCCTCGTGGTAGGCGCAGGGGCAGATGATGAGCCGGTCTTTCTCGGGGTCACCGGAGCGGATCCGGCAGGGGCAGTAGCGCTCGCCGTGTTTCAGACGGTTGCGGACAAGGCCCCGGATCACGGCGGTGAGCTGACGGTCATCCGTGTTCAGGGCAAGGCCTTTCTCTTCTGCGTATTTTCTCACCCAGGAGAGGATCTCCTGGTAGAGGGCCTCCTCTTCTTCGGTCATCCCCTTTCCCTTCTTCCCGGCCATATGGCCCTTCACCCCTTCCCCTCGAGGTACCGGATCATGGAGAGGAAGATCTTCTTCCCGTCCTCGGACCCCAGGACCCCTTCGGATGCCCGCTCGGGGTGGGGCATCATGGCAAGGAAGTTCCCCCCCTCACCGAGGATGCCGGTGATGTTCTCGGCCGAGCCGTTCGGGTTCGCTTCTTCGGTGACTCTGCCTTCGGGATCACAGAACCGGAAGATCACCCTCTTATTGCGGTTCATGGCTGCAAGAACCGCCGGGTCCGCCATGTAGCGACCTTCCTTGTGAGCGATGGGGAGCCGGATCACCTCCCCCTCGCGATACAGGGAGGTGAAGGGGGTCTCGTTGTTCTCGACCCGCAGGTGGGTCGGGCGGCAGAGGAACTTCGGATAGGCGTTTATGGCGAAGGTCCCCGGGACGAGCCCGCTCTCAGCGGCGATCTGGGCGCCGTTGCAGATACCAAGGACGAGGCCCCCGCCCTTCGCATGCCGGAGGATCTCCTCCATTACGGGTGTCCGGGCCGCGATGGCTCCCGCGCGGAGGTAGTCCCCGTAGGAGAACCCGCCGGGGATGACCACCGCATCATAGTTCCGACCGAGGCCTTCCTTGTACCAGCGGAGGTCGGTATCCACCCCGCAGACGTGGGAGAGCACATGAGCGGCGTCCAGGTCGCAGTTGGAGCCCCCGAACTGGACGACCGCGAACCTCATTCCCTGACCTCCACCTCATAGCGGTGGATGACGGGGTTCGCGAGGAGCCGTTCGCACATCTGCCGGGCTTTCTCTTCTGCCTCGGTCCGGTCCCCGGCCTCCATGGAGATGGAGAAGATGCGGGCCGTGGAGAGCCGGCTTGTGGGAAAGCCGAGGTCTGCAAGGGCATGCTGGATGGCCCGTGCCTCGGGGTCGAGTATCCCCGGTTTTAAGGTGATTCTCACCTCGACATCAAAGTTCATCCTCATCCCTCCCCTGAAAAGACCGTCTTCTCTGCCTCGAACCGGTGCAGGGCTCCCGGCGTGATCCGCTCGGCGACCGCCACATAGGTGGACATCACGTCCCCCTTCTCGAACCGGTAGACATCCTTGTCCAGCGACTCCTTCGTCTTACCGTCCCAGAGCCGCATCGAGTCCATGGAGATCTCGTCCCCGACCAGGATCTTATCCTTCCACCTCCCGAACTCGAGCTTGAAGTCCACGAGGGTGATGGAGAGGCCCGCGAGATAGGTCCGCAGGAGGTCGTTCACCTTAAGGGCCGTCTTCCTGATGGTGAGGAGCTCCTCCCTGGTGACGAGGCCAAGGGCAAAGATGATATCATCGTTCACCATGGGGTCGTGCCGGGTATCGTCCTTGTAATCCAGGATAATAACCGTGGGATTGAGCACGTCACCCTCCCTGAAAGGATACTTCTTCACGAGGGATCCGGCCGCGATGTTCCGGACGATCACCTCGAGGGGTATCATCGAGAGCCGGCGGACGAGCATCGTCCGGTGATCGAGCATATGGATAAACTGGGTCTTCACCCCGTGGATCTCCAGGTACTCGAAGAGGAAGGCCGAGACGGCGGCATTGTACATCCCCTTCCCCTCGAGCACGGCCTTCTTCTCCCCGTCAAAGGCCGTGATATCGTCACGGAACTCCACCGAGACCTCATCAGGATTATCGGTGAGATACACCGATTTGGCCTTCCCCCTGTAGAGCAGCGGGCCCTTCTTCACCTTCTCCCCTCACTGATCTGTTGCTCAAGCCGTCTGATAAGTCCTTCGATGGAGGGGTGATACCACCCCAGCTCGATGAACCGGGGATAGATGCAGAGGCGCTCCACGAGGAGGGCGTCCCCCGCGACCTTCTTCAATTCCTCGATCGCTGGCCAGGGATGTTCGGGATTGATGTAATCCGGTGTCACCTGAGAGACACCCCCCAGGTCATCCACGCCGCACGGGATGAGGGCGGAGGCATCGATCAGGTTCGGCGGGATCTGGACTGCGACCTCGGAGGGAAGGATATCCCGGGCGAACTCTATCGTGACGCACATCTCATCCGTGGACGGCACGCAAGAGCGGGCCATAGGGGTGCCCTCTTTCGGGCAGAAGTTCTGGATGATCACCTCCTGGATATGGCCGTACCTCCGGTGGAGGTCCCCGATGAGCATGAAGGACTCTTCCCGATCCCCCATGGTCTCCCCGATCCCTACGAGGATACCGGTGGTGAAAGGGATACGGAGCCTTCCGGCATCCTCTATCATGCGGATCCGTTCCTCGGGCCGTTTACCCGGGGAATTCCGGTGAGCGGGAACCTCTGCCACCGTCTCAAGCATGAGTCCCATGGACGCGTTCACTTCGCGGAGCCGGTCCATCTCCTGGTACGTGAGCACCCCCGCGTTCGTGTGGGGCAGGAGTCCGCTCAGCAGGGCTCGCCTGCACATCTCGTAACAGTAATCGAGGATGGTCCCATAGCCAATGGCTGAGAGCATGGCGGAGAACCCGGGCTCCACCTCCGGCCGTTCGCCGAAGGTGAAAAGGGCTTCGGTGCAGCCCATGGCGGATCCATGATGGAGGATCTTCTCCACAGCTCCCGGAGGAAGGATGCATCCCTCCTGCACTGGCGTCCGGAAGCCGCAGTAATCGCACCGGTTGCGGCACACCGTTGTGAGGGGGATAAAGGCGTTCCGCGAGAAGGTGATAACCCGGCCCATACTGTAGTACTGCCCGTTCGTCCACATGAAGCTGGCAGGATGGGAGAGGCCACCATCGAAGTGTTTTTCTCATCCTCACCCCCACCCCTATCTCGCATGTCCATCCGCGCCATCATCCCCTTCAAACCGAAGAACCCGAAGACCCGGCTCTCGCAGTTGATGAGCCTGGAGGAGCGGGAGAGCTTCGCTGAGATGATGCTCGGGGATGTCGTGGACGCGGTGGTCGACGGGGGGTGCACCCCTTCCATCCTCTCCACCGCCCCCTACTGCCTCACCGGTATCGAGACCATCGTCCATGCAGGGGGGCTGAACGAGGCCCTGAACGAGATCCTCCCCCGGTTCGAGGGCCCGACCCTGATCGTCATGTCCGATCTCCCCCTGATCACCCCTTCCAATATCACCGAACTCGTGTCCACGACCGCGAGGATGGCCATGGTGCCGGGACGTGGCGGGGGGACGAATGCCATCTTCCTCCACAACCCCTCGGGCTTCCGGGCGGACTTCTACGGGGCGAGCTTCCTGAAACACCTTGCCATCGCTGCCGACCTCGGCCTCTCCTGCGAGATCATCGACTCCTTCCGGCTCCACGACGACATCGACGAGGTGGAGGACCTGGTCGAGATCCTCACCCTGGGGAGCGGGGCGAGCCGGCGCTACCTAGAGAGGCTCGGGTTTGTGATCTCCGTGGAGAACGGCAGGGTCGGCGTGAAGCGCAACCCCCATGAATAGGCACTCCTCTGCGGCGATCGACGGGACGCCGACCTCGTCGACGATGGGGAGGCCGAGGCCCCTCACGATCGCGCAGGGGATGGACTCGTCTGCCTCGCCCATGACGAGCACCGCGGCCGAGGCGATGTTATCCGCCACCGCCCGCTGGGTGACCTCGAGGACCCTGCCGTAAAGGTCGGTCCTCCCCCGTTCATCGATCACCGCACGGATACCTGCACACCCGATGGCGACCGATGCGCACCCGAGTCGCATGGCATGGGTCCTGCTGTCGGCGATGATCACCCCAACCCGAACGCCTGTTCTCTCCTCGATGGCCCTCCGTATCCGGACCGCGCTCCCGTTGGGATCCTTTGGCAGGGGGAGCGCGGTGCCCTGGGGGGTGTTGGAGAGGTCAACCCCTGCATTCGGGAGGAGCGTCCCCTGCTGGATGGTGAGGAGGAAACCCCGCACCCCGCCCACGACGGCCTCGCTCTCCCCGAGGACGACTTCGACGAACCGCGGGTCCATGCCGTAGCGGGCTCCCAGTTCCACGGCCCGTGGTGACGGGATCACCCTGTCGAGGGTCACGGTCCGCCCCTCGGCGGTAGCCACGGGCGACTCGGCAATGACGAGGATGTCACCGTCGGATATCCCGCCTGCCGGGCCCTCCCCTGCTGCGTGGAGGATGATGGAAGGGAGGTCATCCCCGGCATGGATCACGGGGGTTTTCACCCCGTACACCGAAAACGAGGTCTTCATCTGCCCAGCACCTCCGCAAGGACCGCGAGGACGTCCCGCGTCTCCCGCACGTCGTGAGTGCGCACTACCGATGCACCTTCCCTGGCAAGGAGGAGGGCAACCGCCAGGGATCCGGCGAGCCGCTCATCCGGCCCACGGTCCAGGAGTTCCCCGATGAAGGTCTTCCTCGAGACTGCCGCGAGAAGGGGACGGCCGAGGGCGCGGAACTCGCCGAAACGCCCCACGAGGTCCCAGTCATGCCTGCCCGTCCGTTCCGGCACCCAGCGCCCGATCCCGGGATCCAGGATGAACTCCCTGATCCCGTTCTCCCCGCACCTCTCCACCACGAGCCGGAGGGTCTCCAGGGTCGCCGGAAATCCAACAGCATCGCCCGGGATCGACCGGGATGCCATCAGGATGGCAGGCAGTCCCGAGTCCCTGGCGAGCTCCGCAAACCGCGGGTTGGAGAGTCCGCTGATGTCGTTCACCGCATGGATATCATAGCGGAGGCATGCCTCCAGGACCTCGGGATGGATCGTATCGACGGAGACCGTGATCCCGCTCCCTTCCAGGGCTGAAAGGGCCCCGACCATCCTCTCCCGCTCGACACCGATCGAGACGGGTGGGGATCCCGGCCCTGTGGCACGGGCTCCCACGTCCACGAGGTCTGCCCCGTCTGCGACCATGGCAAGGGCCTTCTCCCTCGTCTCCCCCGGGCGGACGTAAGAACCTCTGTAAAAAGATTCGGGGCTGCAGTTGATCACCCCCATGAGCCGGACAGGCAACCCTTCTCCGATGGAGAGCCCGTTTATCGTGCAGGCCTGCATCCTCTCTCCCGTGCCGCCTTGAGGGTATTCTCCATGAGCATGGCGATGGTCATGGGACCCACCCCGCCTGGTACAGGAGTGATGGCCCGGGCAAGGGGCTCGACCGCCGAAAAATCCACGTCCCCGCAGGGCTTTCCGCCGACCTGGCTGATCCCCACATCAATGACAACCGCACCCTTCCTCACCATCGGGCCTGTGATGAACCCCGGCTTCCCGACGGCGGATACGAGGATCTCCGCCGATTCCGTCTTCCCGGCAAGGTCCCTCGTCTTCGAGTGGCAGACGGTGACCGTTGCACCGGCGTTGAGGAGGAGGAGTGCCATGGGCCGGCCGACGTCGAGCGACCTCCCCACCACCACGGCATCGCTCCCCTCCACGGGGATGCCGTACTCGGCCAGGAGGACCATGACCCCGAGGGGTGTGCAGGGTGAGAAGAGGGGATCTCCCGAGAGGAGCCTCCCCAGGGAGAGCGGCGTGAACCCGTCGACGTCCTTCTCCGGCGGGATCGCGGCGATGACCGTCTCCTGCTCCACGTGGCGGGGGAGCGGGAGCTGGACAAGGATCCCGTCGATGGAATGGTCCTCACCCAGGCAGCCGATCTCTTCGACCACCTCCCCGGTCTTGGCTTCGCCGGGCAGTTCCACCGAGACGGATTCGATCCCGACCCGCTCGCATGCCCGGTGCTTCATCCGGATGTAAAGCTGCGACCCCGGATCCTTCCCGACGATGAGGGTCGCGAGCCGGGGAGTGATTCCCGATACATGGATCTCCTCCTTCAGCTTCCCGAGGCGTCTGTCGGCGGTCGCCTTCCCATCCAGGATCATGTCACTCCGGGTAGATGGGGAAGCGGCTCGCCATGGCAACGACCTCCCCCTTCACCCGTGCGATCTGTGCGTCGTCCCTGATATTCCTGATGACCTGGACGATCTTTTCCCCGACAAAGCGCATCTCCGCCTCCTTCATGCCGCGGGAAGTGACCGCCGGGGTGCCGATCCGGAGGCCGCTCGTGACGAAGGGGCTCCGGGTCTCCCGGGGGATGGTGTTCTTGTTCACGGTGATGCCGGC
>CAZKEV010000015.1:18887-21534 GCA_964551875.1 uncultured Methanomicrobiales archaeon
CCGCGGAGGGTCTTGTGGGTTGTCGTCGTGGTGAGGTGGGTCACGTTCACCGAGGTCGGGTGGACGCCGGTTGCGCAGAGGCCGGCGATGTGGGCGATGTCGGCCACGCAGTAGGCTCCGACCGCCTCCGCTATCTCCATGAAGGCCTTAAAATCGATGGTCCTCGGGTAGGCGCTCGCACCGCAGACGATCACCTTCGGTTTCTCCTTCCTCGCGATGGCCTCGATGACCCCGTAGTCGAGGACCTCGGTATTGAGGTCCAGACCGTACGGCACGATGCGAAAGAGCTGTCCTGAGAAGTTCACGGGAGAACCATGGGAGAGGTGCCCCCCCTGGGAGAGGCTCATCGACATAAGGGTCTCCCCGGGCTTCATCACCGAGAAGTAGGCCGCCATGTTCGCCTGGGTGCCCGAGTGGGGCTGGACGTTCGCGTGTTCTGCCCCGAAGAGCTGCTTGAGCCGGTCACGGGCCAGGTTCTCGGCGATATCGTAGTATTCGCACCCTCCATAGTACCGCTTGCCAGGGTATCCCTCCGCGTACTTGTTGGTCATGATGGATCCCTGCGCCTCGAGGACGGCACGGGACACGATATTCTCGGATGCGATGAGCTCCAACCCGTTCAGCTGCCGCAGACGCTCCTTCTCGAGCACGTCGGCGATCTCCGGATCGGTCCTGGCAAGCTCTGACATGCATTAAAAAAAGGGCCGTCATGGGGTAAGAGCCTTTTCCTTAAAACCGGGTGAATGTGACCCTCGCGAAGCAAGGGGCGCATGAGCAACACTCCCGTTAGGAGTGTTGCGAACACAAAGGATATAGGCAACGAAAATGATAAATTCCTCAGAGATCTTCGCTTAAACGTTAAGCCGGAGTCTGTATACAGGATAAGGAGTTGGGGTTACATGAACGGGGATATCAGGGTTCCGCAGCCGGTGAACGACAGGGTGAGCGAGCTGGAGAAGAAGGTACGGGAGATGGAGGCCCTCAATAAGGGCCTCACGAACGAGCTCCTGGACCTCAAGTCTGTCGTCGAGAGGATGAACAGCAGGATGGAGGAGAAGCGTCCTCCCGTCATGTCACGCCCGGCCGGCCGGGTCACCATCTCCCAGAAGGGGCAGCCCGGGGAGGGTGCTCCCGCGGACGAGGGCGAGCTCGCCAGGATCATGCAGCCAGACGGGACGATGAAGGAGGAGCGGAGAAAGGACTCGGATTACATCATCGCCTCCGCCCGCTCGGCTGCGGCGCTCAAGAACAGGGGGAAGGGGGAGCAGTCGAAGGGGAAGGGATCCACTGCCCTCATCTACGCGGTCGAGGAGGACGATTCCAAATCCAAGAAGTGAAGAGCCCGTTTTTTCAGAGCCAGAACGACAGACCGTGGGGCCGGCCTTGCATATCACCCAGATCGAGATCGATAACTTCAAGTCGTTCGGGCGAAAGACCACCATCCCCTTCTTCGAGCACTTCACCGTCATCTCGGGTCCGAACGGCTCCGGGAAGTCCAATATCATCGACGCCATCCTCTTCTCCCTCGCCCTCTCATCCTCCCGGGTCCTCCGTGCCGAGAAGCTCACCGATCTCATCAACCTGAACTCGGGGAAGAACACCGCCGAGGTAGCCATCAGCTTCTCGGACGGCACCGTCATCCGGAGGCGGATCCGGCGGACACCCCATGGGTACTACAGCTACAACTACCTGAACAACCGGCTCTGCAAGCAGACCGACATCACCGATTTTCTTGCAAAGGTCGGGATCAAGCCCGAGGGCTACAACGTGGTGATGCAGGGGGACATCACCCGGATCATGGAGATGTCCGACACCGAGCGGAGGAAGATCCTCGACGAGATTGCGGGGGTCGCCGAGTTCGACTCCAAGAGGGAGGCGGCCCTCCAGGAGCTGGACGTGGTCCGGGAGCGGGTCGAACGGGAGGAGCTGATGCTCCACGAGCTCGATACCCGGCTCCAGGAGCTCGAGAATGAACGTGACCGGGCGGTGGAGTACCGGTCCCTCCTCGATAAGATCCACCACTTCGAGGGCTGCCGCTCGGCCGCCGAGCTCCGCGAGAAGGAGAAGGAGCTCCTCACCCTCAGGGAGGCCGCGGGGGAGCAGGGGAAGGCCCTCGAGAAGGCGAGAGGGGCCGCTGCCGAGGTAGCTGCAACCATCGACCGGCTCAACGGCGAGCTCGCGGAGCTCGACGGGAAGATCAACGAGAAGAGCGGGCCCGAGTACCTGGGGCTCGTCTCGACCCTCGAGGCAGAGAAAGGGAAGATCGCTCTCGCCGAGCAGACCATCGGGCGGCTGGGCAAAGAGAAGGAGGGGAACCTGGAAGAGATCAACCGCGTCTACCTGGACCAGAAGCGGGCCGAGGCCAAGGTCACGGAGTGCACCCAGTCCGTCCGGACCCTCTCGATCGACCGGGCGAACCTCGCCATGGAGGCAGGGTCCCTCCGGGGCAAGTTCGAGGTCATGGACAGGGATGTGAAATCCCGGACCTCGAACGTCGAGAGTTCCAGGGACCGGCTCTTCCAGCTGATGGAGGAGGTCGAGAAGAAGAAGTCTGCACGTGCCGAGGTGATCCACAAGAAAGACCTGCTCATCGAGAAGAGCAGGACCCGCACATCCGAGCGGGAGCGCCTCCAGAAGGAGGTGGAGG
>CAZKEV010000015.1:21634-40827 GCA_964551875.1 uncultured Methanomicrobiales archaeon
TGCCCGGAAGCTCCTGGGCCGCCACCGGATGGTGACCCTCGAAGGGGAGCTCCTGGAGGAGAGCGGGGCCATGACGGGCGGGTCCCTGAAGAAGGTGAAGGGCTTCGGCATCGCGGCAGACGACGACATCGCACGGCTCCGCGCCGAGATCCAGGGGCTTGCCGTCGAGGCCGAGGAGGTGAAGCAGGCCATCCAGAAGGCCGAGGCCGGGACCACCGGGATGCGGGCGAAGAGGGCCACTCTCGACGAAGAGATGGCCCGCTTCCGGATACTTTCCGAGGAGTACAACAAGCGGCGGGAGGCTCTCGCCGCCGAGCGTGAGGCGGATCTCGCCGCTCTCGGGAAGCTTGGGGAGGAGACCGGCGGCGGTACCCAGGAACTGGCAGCCTGCGAGCAGGAGCTCGACGGGATGAGCCAGGAGATCGGCCGGCTGGCGGGCGAGGTCGAGGAGCTCAAGAAGACCCTGGACGACGCGACCCTCCCCGGCATCGTCCAGGAGATGGAGCGACTCCGCACCGAGGCCGACGAGGTCGAGAAGAGGCTCCGGAACAAGGACACCGAGATCGCCGGCGTCCAGCAGGAGAGGTCCTACTTCACCAAGCGGGCGGAGGAGCTCTCGGCCGACAAAGAGCGGGTCACGGGTAAGAACAAGGAGATCGATGCCACCGTCGCCTCGGCAAAGGAGGAGATCGGGCGGGCGAAGGGGTCCATCGCCTCGCTCGACGAACGCCTCTCCGCCTTCTCGAAGGATCTCTCGGGGCTCCGTACAGCCCGGGACGGGCTCACCGAGAAGGTCAGGGCCGCGGAGCGGAAGCGTGCCGAGAAGGAGGCCGGTATCGAGCGGATCACCGTCCAGATAGCGGCACTTGACGAAAAGGAGAAGGCGCTTGCAGCCGCACTCGAGGGCCTGCGGGTCCAGGCGGCGGGCATCGAGACGGAGCTTTCCCTCAAGGAGATCGAGGATGGCCTCGCCGAGGCGAAGAAGGGCGTGGAGGGAATGGGCGCGGTGAACATGCTCGCCATCGAGGAGTACGAGCGGACATGTGCCCGGGTGAAGGAGCGGAGGGAGCGGAAGGAGGTCCTCTCTCGGGAGCGCGCGAGCATCCTCGAACGGATCGAGCAGTACGAGAAGATGAAGTTCAGCGCGTTCCAGACCGCGTTCACCGCCATCGACGGCCACTTCCGGGAGACCTTCGCCCGCCTGACCCTGGGGAGCGGCCACCTGGTACTCGAGAACGAGGAGGACCCCTTCGCCGGGGGACTCACCTTCGCCGTCCAGCCCCGGGACAAGAAGGTCCACCTCCTCTCGTCCCTCTCGGGCGGGGAGAAGTCCCTCACCACCCTTGCCTTCATCTTCTCCATCCAGAAGTACCTCCCCGCCCCCTTCTACGCCCTCGACGAGATCGACATGTTCCTGGACGGGTACAATGTCGAGCAGATCGCAAACATGGTAAAGGAGCTCTCGGCAAACGCCCAGTTCGTCATCGTCTCCCTCAGGAAGCCGATGATCGACCGCGCCGACCGGATCGTGGGGGTGACCCTGAGGGAGGACAAGTCGTCCCTCGTTACCGGGGTGAAGGCCAATGGGTGAGGCTCATGCGGGATCCTGCTGGATGTCACCGGGGGTAAAGGCCGGTGGGGCCGGGCTGTGGGGATCCTGCAGGAGCTGTCACCAGGGAGAGGATTGGATGAGGAGCCTGTCATGATCCTCGCTGGCCTCATGAGTGGGGGGATGCTGACCCGTGGATGAGGAGCCGGTCGAGATCCTGGTGGGACTCGCGGAACGGGGGGAGATCGACCCGTGGAACATCGATATCCTCGAGGTCACGGACCGGTTCCTCAACGAGCTCGACCGGCTGCGGCAGCTCGACCTCAGGATCTCAGGAAGGACCCTCTTCTTCGCCGCGACGCTCCTCCGGCTGAAGTCCGAGTTTCTCGTCGAACCTGAAGAGGGCGCGGAGGGGGACGAGCTCGGGCTGGAAGAGGAGCCGCCCGAGGGCTTCGACATCCACGAGTATCTCGGCCCCATCGAGCGGCTCGAGCGGGAGATCAGGCGTCGCATCGAGCGGAAGAACCTCCGCACCCGGCCGGTCACGCTCTACGAGCTGATCCGGATGCTCCGCACAGCCGAGCGGGAGGAGCGGATGCGCCGCAGGACGAGGACGGTCCACCCCGAGCCCCTGGTGGAGACCGCCGACGTTATCTCGGTCGCGCACGACGAGGGGTACCAGGAGACCGCGAACGATGTCTGGAAGAGGTGGGAGGACTTCTGTGCGTCCCGTGATCAGGTCACCCTCGGGGAGCTCTGCCGGACCCTGGACCGCCGGATCTCAGACGTGTACATTCCCCTCCTCTTCCTGAACCTCGACGGGAAACTGGAGATATCTCAGGACACGTTCTTTGAGGAGGTGTTCATCCGGAGGGTGGCAGAGGGGAAGAAGAGGGCGGCGGAGTGAGGAGGGACTATTTTAATTATAAAAATAATAGTATCCCTTTGAAGGATTTCACTTAATCAAAACGAAGAGGAATTTTTTATGAGCTTATGGATGGTAAGGGCAGGGAGTTATGGGGAACAGGAACAGGGAGCACTTGACAATAATGTTGTAACAATTGGATGGACTGAATTTTCAGACTTAAGGCAATTCAAAACGAGAGAGGACCTTGCAAAAGAATATTCACGACTTTTCCCAGATGCAAACCGGGGGAAAGTAGCAAATCATGTAGGACAGATCTGGAGATTTGTCCACGATATTCAGAAGGGGGATCTTGTTGGCCTTCCTCTCCACATACAATCGGCAATAGCAATTGGAAAAATAGAGAGCGATTATCAATTCGAAACGATAACTCCGAACATCCAGCACATCCGTCGGGTAAAATGGTTAAAAACCATTCCAAGGTCATCATTCGACCGGAACATCCTCTACTCATTTGGCGCCTTCATGACCGTGTGTAAAATCGAGCGTGAGGGTGCTGAGAATAAAGTGAAAAAATTGCTACAGATGAAGGAAATAGATATCGACCGAATTACCCCAACTGACACCATCGAAGAAGAAGAAATTGACATCGAAGAATATGCAAAAGACCAGATTATCAAGCAGATCGGAATAAAATTCAAAGGACACAATTTAGCCCGGCTGGTCGATGCGATTCTTAAGGCACAAGGCTACAATACGACAGTTTCGCCCCCTGGTCCTGATGGTGGAGTCGATATTCTTGCCGCATCAGGGCCCCTTGGATTCAGTTCCCCCAAAGTTTGTACTCAGGTGAAATCGTCTTCAGGGAGTATCGATGTTAGGATAATGCGAGAGCTCCAAGGAGTTATGAGTCGAGTCAAGGCCGACCAAGGATTGCTCGTTTCCTGGGGTGGTTTTACAAATCCCGCAATACAGGAAGCACGGGACAGTTTCTTTTCACTACGGCTTTGGGATCAGGGTGCTTTGCTTGAGGAGGTTTTCAAGTACTATGAAAAATTCGATGACGAATTGAAAACGGAATTGCCGTTGAAACGCATTTGGGGCTTAGTGAGCGAAGAGTAATCGAATCGTTGCGATCTAAATGAGACAAAATCGTAGTTATGAGACCTGCGAATGAACATTTTCGCTATCCAAACCGGTTCTTTATTAATAATTTCACTAGTATGGAGTGAGCAAATGCAAAAGAAAGAAAACCTAATGACCAATCGGAATTTATTGAGAATTGTTCAGAACACCTTTAATAATGAGGGCTAGAATGACGAGTAATTTGACTATCCGCCGGGAAGGTGATAAGATCTGGAGTCACATCCGGCAAAAATGGCTTATTGAAACTCCTGAAGAACGAGTTCGCCAAACCTTCCTTTTAGATCTAGTTAATGAATATGGATACGATGTAAAACAGATAATGGAGGAGGAGTCGGTCATAGGTCGAGGATCTGGACAAGCCCGGGCCGATTTTATTATCTGGCGGACCTTTCAAGATAAAATCAATAATAAAACTCCCTTGATCATCGTCGAATGCAAGTCTGATAATATCACGATTCAACCAAAAGACTACAATCAAGGTGACCATTATGCCCGAATGGCTAATGCATCATTTTTTGTTACCCATAATACACGTGAAACCCGATTTTGGCGGGTCCGAATGGATCGTATGCCGGGTTACCTTGAAGAAATCGAGAATATCCCTCATGCAAACGCTACTGATCGTCAAATTGACGAATTAATATCCAAATTGAAGATCTTTAAAGAAGATGAGTTCGCAGATTTATTGCACCAATGTCATAACGTAATTCGAAATCGAGAACACCTCGATCCCGCTGCAGCTTTTGACGAAATCGCCAAGGTCTTGTTTGTCAAAACGTGGGTTGAGCGCGAATTGCGCCAAAAGCGTCAACGCCAAAATTTATTCACGGCAGATTGGCTTGATGAACAACTTGGCGAAAATCCCCTAAATGATCTTTTTTCAAAGACAAAACAAGCCTATGAAGAAGACGAGATATTCGCCGACATTGATCGCATTAATTTGAAGCCAGCAACTGGCCGAGAAATCGTGCGTTTACTGGAGCGCTATAACTTATCTGATACGAGTGAAGACATCAAAGGTATTGCGTTTGAACGCTTTTTGGGCAAGACTTTCCGAGGAGAAATTGGGCAATTCTTCACCCCGCGGACTATCGTCGAATTCATGGTTCGGATGGTTGAACCTAAAGAGAATGATATTGTCTGTGACCCGGCGAGTGGGTCGGGGGGGTTCTTAATCCGGTTTTTCGAGATTGTCCGCGAACAGATTTTGGCCGATGTAGATCGACAATACCAAGCCTACTTTGAGAAGCTTAACAATCAAAACCTTCCAGATGCAAGAAAGGCCGAATTGTTAAGAGAAAAATTCGAAGAATTACAATTGACCATCGACCCGAAGGAAAACAATTCGCGCCTTTGGAAACTAGCCAACCGATGCATCTACGGATGTGATGCAAATGAGCGTATGGCTCGAACATCCAAAATGAATATGATTATGCATGGTGACGGGCACGGAGGGGTCCATTACCACAATGGTTTCATTAACGTTAATGGTATTTTTGAAGGCCGTTTTGACATCATCTTAACGAACCCGCCTTTCGGCGCAAATATTGAGCCGTCTGATCGGATCACAATAAGTGATGTGCGAACAACAGATGACCAATACCGCCTCTATTCGGAATGGTACGGAACAGCCTACACAGATGCTCAATTAAAAGTGCAGGCAGCGGCCGAAGCCCAAGTTCCGATTGCTTCTCTTTTCGATCTTCCTAAACGTGGGGGAAAAAATACAAAAATCAACAAGGTTAAAACAGAAATATTGTTTATCGAACGATGCTTAAGTCTCTTAAGCCCAGGTGGTCGTCTAGGCATTGTTTTGCCAGAAGGCATTTTTAACAATCCATCATTAAATTATGTTCGGGAATTTTGCGAGGACCGGGCCTTCATCAGGGCAGTAATAAGTTTACCACATGATACGTTTTTTTCAGCAGGTACAACAGTAAAAGCATCCCTGTTATTCATGCAAAAATTCACTGACGAGGAAGCAGCCGATTTCGAAACAAAACGCCAAGCGGCGAATATTGATGCTGAAGCAGAATTACAGACAGAATTTAAAATGAAAATAATTCAGCTTAAACAGGAAATTATCACAGCAAGAAAAACAAAAAATCTCGATAATCACAAGAATTTAAAAATAAAACTTCGACAATTGGAGAAAGATTTCAAAGAGAAAAAAGTGAAAAAGGCCCGTGATCTGCTTAAAATGAGGTTCAAATATCCGATATTCTTATTTGATGCGGAGCATGTTGGGATTACGGCAACAGGCGAGCAAGATACTTGTGAATTATACTACAACGAAATCTTAGGATTACCTAATGAGGTGACAATTGATGCTACAGCCTTAGAGTACTATCGGAAATTCCGTAAAGATCCTCTTCCATACATACTAAAAAATGGAAATTACCGGGGGCAGTAATGGGCCTAGGAATCGAAACCACAACAAATCCAAAAGCGTTTGGAGTTTGGTTTAAAGATCTAGATCGATGGAGCGTTAGTCATTATCGACATATAGATTGGAGCAAAACAGAAGGATACGTAGTTCCCATTGGGGAAGTTCTAACCCTCAAGCGTATTGAAGTCTCTCCAGATATACCCCGACAAGATCTTCCAATAATCGAAAAAATCAGTTTCGGAGGCAGAGTCTCGATTACGTCGCGTAAACGGCGAGAGGGTTATAAAGGAAGACTTTTTTGGGCTAATCCACGAGATTTTATTTATAGTAAAATTCGTGCAAAACAAGGATCATTTGCTATTATACCTCCTGAAATCAAACAGCTTGCTGTTAGCACAGAATATCCGGTCTTTTCAGTCAACAAAGAAAAAGTTGATGGAAGATATCTTGAGCTCGTTATTCGAAGTAGTCGATTCCTTAATCTTTTAGATGGGCTATCACACGGGGGTTCATCAAAGACCCGAATTCCTCCAGAAGAGTTCGTTCGATTAACAATTCCCGTTCCCGCGATGCCGATTCAACATTCAATTGTTGAAGCTTGGGATAAACATCAAAAAGATGTAGATAATATTCGAAAGTATATTTTGGACACTGAAAGTCAAATCGAAACTGATTTTCTCGCCGATTTAGGCTTGTTGAAGCGGAAAAGTATTGTCCCACCAAAAGTCTTTGGAGTGTGGTGGAAGGATTTAGAGCGTTGGTCCGTGATGTTCAATCAACTGGCAGGCAATGGTCTTGACATTTCGAACGGTAAATACGATGTTGTCACACTCGGTGAAATATCAACCGTCACTTATGGTATACAGAAAAGTCCATCAAATCGGCCTGGTCAACATGCTCGGCCGTACTTGCGAGTGGCAAATGTTCAGCGAGGGGAACTGGATTTAAGAGAAGTAAAAACGATCAATGTTCCAGATGCAGAAATGGCAACATATCGCCTCGAACCTGGGGATTTGTTAGTTTGTGAAGGGAATAGCGCTGATCTTGTAGGGCGTCCAGCTATATGGAATGGTGAAATTCCTAATTGTGTCCACCAAAATCATATATTGAAAGTGCGGGTCAATCGATCAATTGGAAAGCCCGAGTTCGTTCTAGAATATATGCAAACAACACCAGCACGAAACTACTTCAGGTCTCGGGCAAAATTTACAACGAATTTAGCTTCTATCAATAGTAACGACCTTCGCGGCTTACCATTGCCTCTACCACCATCAATTGTCCAAAATACTATTATTTCGAATTTAGCTGCCCAACGAAAAAAGATCGCAGATATGAAAAATGATATTGAGAGGAAGTTACAACAAGCAAGGATCGATGTTGAGGCAATGATTTTGGGTGAGAAAAAAGTTCAGGAGGTTTAGCAATGGCACGAAGTGGGGGTCGCATAGTAATTGAAGGAGTATATTCAGAAGGTGTTTTGGGGGCATTTCAAATTATTCGGGGATTTGCACCACTTCAGGATCTCGCCGAAATTTCAGAAGCCTATAAATTAATAGAACCGGCAAATGGCGCTGCAGGAGTCCAAGGTTTCCAACGAATGGAAAATCAACAACATGCCCAAGATATTAAACGATACCTCGAAAAAGGAAAAATAAAATTCATTCCTGAAATCATCTTATCGATTAGAACTCTCCTTGTTACTGAATTAAATGATAAGTTAAAAGGAGAGGGGTTGTTGTCTCTTGATGGGATCAGCATTCTCCGAAAATGGAAAGATAAACCAATTTTCAAAGTGCTAATTGAACGCGACCGTATTTCAGATGCTAGAAAGCGAATACGCCGGATTGATGGGAATCATCGATTACTATTAGCCAACGAATTAGAGCTCGATCCCAGTAATCCTACGAAATATCTAGCCCCATTTTGTTTTATTCTATTAGGCCCTCTCGACTATCCAAACGATGATTATGTGGAATCAATGTTATTTCATACAATCAATAGTACGGCACTTCCGCTTGACTCCGAACATGCCCTAAAAATAATTCTGGGTCAAGCCCCTGGGCTCCGTCCGACCTCCGATGAAGAATTTGCGAATAGTCCTCCATTACACTTAACTAGACTTCTCAAAACAAAATTAGATAATTTGCCCCTTCCTCAGAAAATGCGTCTCGGAAAAACTCCTGCGACGGTCCTCTTCAACGCAGCGAAATCCATGGTGACAGCAAATTCAAACATAAGATCTGACCGTGACGAAATGAACCAGTTTGCCACTGATCTATATGGGGCATTGGGCGATGTTTTAGGCTATAATCCTGCAATCCCATCTGATTTATGTAAAATGGATTTTTTTATAGAATTGGCAACCCTTGCATGGCAAGATTCTGGAGAAGGAACCCATATCGAACGTATTGCACGTACCGCAAAAACATTAGAAGGATTAGGTCGATGGCTTGGTCACGATGGATTGACCCAATTATGCAATAAGCAATCATTAGCAGAACAGCTTTTCAAACTTTATCTTACTATACGCCAGCGTGTTCCAAAAAGGATATTCCTTGCTCGTTGGTATCCAAAAGATTCTGATGGAAGTGAAAAAAGAAAAGCTGATTTAAGACGAAATGAGATTCAACGCGCATTAGATGACCTTGAGAGAGAAGGGATACACCTTGTTCTTGATGATCCGGGTACGACCACGGGTTCAACATTCCCAATTCATCAAAAGATGTACGAAGCCTTGGCACGAAATGATATTATCTTAATCGATCTTAGCGGAGTTCGCCCAAATGTATGTGTTGAAGCTGGGTATGCATTAGAGCGCCATAATAGTGGGCGTTTACTTTTTATCTTTCAAGCCACAGCCAAAACACCCAATAATCCCGCGTTTAGTAGCCCACCCTTTGATCTGAAAACATTTCAATATGAAAAAATTGAAGATGCAGCTGAGATTCCAGGGAGAATTATTAGACACTTAAGGACGATTGTTGAAGAAGCAAGAAATGAGGGATAATCTATTAATCTCCTCCGCCACCTGAACCTAACGGGAAGCATGCTGGCGGGGGAAGAGAAGGCAGCGGATTGATGATCCTTACTGAAGGTCACCGGAAGAACATCGATAATTTCCTACGGGAACAGAAGATCGTTGATCTCTACAAGAGTTATCGCTGGAACGATGATACCTGGCGAAATGGATTTCCAGAACTTTTTCGGCTTGAGGAAGAGATTTCAAAGGCTGCCCGGGCGAATTCACTCGGTGAAGACCACCTGAAAATGATAGCCGTCTGGGGACGATTGCGAAATATAAAACGAATTTCCTGGCCAGAGCCAAAGAGGATTCAATTCTATATCAATGACTCACCTGCTGATTTGCTGGTGAAAGAACCGGGAAAAATCATTCGAATGTTAGACGATCAAATCATTGGTTTTGGACCGACTTATTGTAGTAAGATCCTCCATTTCGCCGTCCCTATGGTATTCGGGGCCCTGGATTCCCGCCTCGTCAGAACATTCGGTATAGGAGCAAAGCAGTATCCACTCCTCAATTTAAGGGCGAACCGTTCTAAAACCGGAGGATCTATTACAAAACGGGCCGGGTGGTCAGGAGAGTTCAAAACATGGATCTCTGTCCTCAATTATTTCGCGCGAACACTGAATGAGCGGGGACCACAGTGCCCACATCCCCGCGAATATATTATATCGGGGCTCAGAACAAAAGGAAAGTGGCTCCCCGCCGATGTGGAGACTGCATTGTTCAGTTATACCTATAAAGAAGTTTGATTTTCAGATTCGTTCCCCTCAGATATTACTCCAGAATAAACTCCTGATGTAATATTCTCCTCGTTGTTTTGCTTGATATAGAAATATACCCATCAATATAAAATTAAATAGGGTAATTCCCATAATTTTCAAATTTATATCTATGAATTGAAAAATAATGGCAATAATATCCAGAATTCCTAAAGCCAAAAAGAGCATTGCGAGATTCCTGAAAAACGAATAAAAAATATTTTGCAACTGTGCCTTTTGTCCTTTCGAGGCATCTAAGGATTTTGCATCGATAATCCGGTATACCATTTGTGATAATTCGATTGCCGTTTTCATCTTCTTCTTATCGGATGGTGTTCCTGAATCACTAAGGACATTCATTTTTTCCTTTTCAATATTTAAGCCGTTTTCAATGAAGGATAAGTACCGATTCATTTCAATCTCGCTGCATTTTTTAAATTCAGTAATTAAGAAAATCTCTGAGAAAAAGTACCCACTCCAGAATAACCATTTAATCAATATCTCAATGAAGTACTTTGAGAGAAATTGCAATATATGACCAGTTATATAGGCTATCGCTAGAAGTAGAATGGGATCGACAATCGGATTGCCAGTGAGGATTAGGGTTAGTCCATTCACTGGAAACGGCCCAAGGATTGATAATCCCCATAAAAAGACGAGACCGGGTATCAAATTTGAGAGGGTATCATAGTAGCTGAATTTGTCCATTTTACTTCAATCCTTGTATGTCAGTGATTTACAGGGTAGATCCTATTCCTGCATATCAATACAATCACCCTCCGAATTGAACCTGAATCCTATATTCCCTTTATCGGT
Organism: uncultured Methanomicrobiales archaeon; assembly: GCA_964551875.1. GTDB lineage: Archaea > Halobacteriota > Methanomicrobia > Methanomicrobiales > JACTUA01 > JACTUA01. Next base: position 32,183 of record CAZKEV010000015.1, read on the forward strand.
ACGATAGACTTTTTCCTGTGTGGTATTTTTATAAATATTCATTGCGTCCTCATGGGGATGGCCATGAGGATTTCCTTTACCGACTGGAATCACAGTATACTTGGGGCGGACCTGTTTCATCACTTCTTCATTTGCACCTTCATCCGATCCATGATGACTGGCGTGCCAGATTGTCGTACCTTTCACCGGATAATATTTACATATCCGTTCCTGCTGGCTGTTGGTTGTATCACCCGCAAAAACAGCCGTAGTTTTACCTGCTCCGATCTGAATTGCGAGTGACTCTTCGTGGATATCTTCATTGTTCCCCTGGGTCGAGGTAGAAGGCCCTAATACTCTGATTTCTAACTTGCCATCTTTTACGAGAGGATCATTTGATGCTGTTGGTTTTTTTATCGTTGCTCCCTTCTTCTCCAGTGTATTCAGACCTTTAACATAGGCATCCCGGTATGCTTCATAACTTTCTGGCGATTCCTCACTTTTTTTCCTTTTATAATCTGTGATCCAGACCTCTCCAACTTCGAAATTATCTGCGATTTCTTTCGTTCCGCTCATATGGTCATAGTGCGGATGCGTAATAACGAGGTAATCGATCCGTTTGATTCCAGCGTCTTTGAGATACTCCACAATATTTTCCGGAGAGTTATCAACATTGCAGTCGATGACCATGACCTTTCCATTAGGAAGCCGGACAATCGTTGCGTCACCTTGACCCGCATCAAGATAGACAATTCCAAGCTCACCTAGATGAGCCGTCGAGATCATCTGTCGAATTTTTTCTGCTTTATCCTTAGCTAATCGTTCCGGATTTTTTTTATCTGGACCGTCATCCAGTCTTTTTTGACCGTCGGGTAATCCCATCATTGAAGGATTTTTCTTATAAATTTCCCAACCTGGACCACCGCCCATGTTTCATCCCACCATAATTATTAATTTCTTGCTCTCTTGAGCGAAATTGTCAGGAATTTGTTCATTAGTTTTTACGGCTGTTGCACATGGCACCCAATCGAAAATGGTACATCCATCATTTCGTCCTTCAGCTAGCTTTCTTAAATACTCGAAATTTCGCATAATTATCTCCCTTGAGACTTTTCCTTTGAAATTAACCCATTTAACCCCACAAATTGTCTTGTGATTGAAGGCCTGGATGAAGTGACTGTTAGTCACAAAAGCATCGGCAAAATGGAATTTTCGGAAGTAATGTTTACTTCCGACACCGTAGATTATGAGATAAGGAACTTTCTCTCGAATATGGCGTGCTAAATAACAAACTTGGTCTCTTGAATAGATTGATTCTTTATAAAGAAAATCTCCTACGTGAAGGCAAATTTGAGTGATTCCGAGATCATGCAGATTATCCAGATGATAATCCATCTGTGAGAGATCGCTACCTTTGACTAAGCCTATCGGAGTCAACTCGGGGAACCGATTCAACAATTTCTCCGTCATCGCGAGAATATGGTTGATCTGATTCCGAGAATATCTTGTAAAACCAGTGTATGTAATTCCATCGGGGGTGATGTACTGGTCAGGTCTGAGGGTCTCGATAATGTACGCATAAGTGTTATAATCGATATTCTGTAGAAGGGAATCGGGCATTATCGGCGATAAAATTACTCGGCTTGAAGTGCCAAAATATTCATGCAAGCTTCCGGCATGGTCGACTTTCCTCATTTCGTATATGTTTGGTTTCCCATTTTTACGAAGGAAATCTTGCATCTTTATTACGATAGCGGAATTCGTTTGTGATTTGTCGGGGTAGGTAATAGGAGACCTCAACTTCACAACGGGAAATAGGGATTTCTTATTCATTCATCCTCGTGATTTGGCTATCTGTAAGCTATGTCATAACTGTAAGATCACTCTCCGCCAAAGTATTTATATGTTAGGGTTGTAAGTAATGTGTGGATTCAAATCTTGCCGATAAATTGGATTCTCACTTTTTCATGGTCATGAAAGGGTCCATGACAGAATCCTTAAAGTTCATATCAGATGCCTTCGATGTGTCGGGCGGACTAAAACCGGAGGAACTTTTAATCGGGAAGAATATCGGGTCTCTTGAATATTTATTTACCGTCTCGGCAATTGCCTTCTCAACAGAGACCAACACCCCCGTTGTTCATCCCGTCATAAGTGTCCCTAGTATTAATATAAACGTAATTTTCGACTTTTTAAAACATCGGCTAGATCTATACGCATCCAAAGATCCAAGAATAAAATTCTTTTCGATAAATGGAGCCGATCTTGTAGGAAAAGCCAAAATACAATTTAATGAGACTGAATCAATTGAGGTTCCAAGTCTCATCAAATGGAGAATTGAAAATGAAGAGATTGCACAGCGCACAGCCCTCTATCTGATTAATAATGTAAATTCGATTATTCAAAATACGACAATCTCATTAAAACAAGTTTTATCCGAGCTCGGTTCCTTATCTCCCGATGCCTCTTTTATTATTTTCCTCAAACCTTCTGCATTTAATTTTATTAAAGAGACTCTTAATGACGAGGAATTTCAATCTAAATTCTCCCGGTCAATATTTTTTGATGGATTTGATACTTCTGATCAGAGTTCGTTTCAAATTATCATCGAGAACCGTCTGAAAAGTGATGATCGAATGAAAGAGATTTCACTAGAAGGAATTGATCTTAATTTTGCGCTCACAAAATCTCGTGGAATTCCCTACTACGCCTTCAAAATTATTGAAGATGATCTTAAGATTTCAATGCTTAAAAAAAGTGGAAATATCTCAGATATTCAGACTAGCTCTTTATTAAGAAATAATATATCCGACTTGTGGAAAAATGTCGATTCCCTCACAACGGGCCAAATCGATATTTTGACTGCTTTCTCTGCATTTCCTAACGAAAAAGCGAATGTTTACGAATTACAAGACCGTCTAAAACAATTCCGAAAACCCGTGGGTAACAGAACTGCTATTTTACAGCAAATAAGAAAATTATATGAAAATGCGATATTGGATAGGGACCGTCCAATCGGATTGCGGGAGGTCTACTATCAGATTAAACCTAGTACTTTGCCCGCCATCGAATACCGGATAAGAAAATTCCTAGTCGAGGGAGAATAATGCCAAATTATGTAATTAAACTGTTTCCAAAAGACTCAGTGAAGTTTAGCCAACAACCGGTGGAGTCTATTTTAAAACAAATCTCTTCAACAATTGAATCAATGCCAACTCTGACGTTTAATAAAGACCTTAAAAAACCAAGAAATGGCTTCGATTTTACAACATTGGAGATGTCCAGTTATGGCATCAAAGCCACCTACATCGTTGAAAAGGAGATTAATATCCCCACGGTTGAGGGAAGTATTCGTGAATTTCAAATGATACCTATTCCAGGAAAATTCATTTTTAATCAAGGAATTCTACTAATTTCGAGTTCATCAGAGCCCATAATTGAAAAAGTTACTAGTGCTTGGGCTGAGCTACTTTTTCCTACACGTGTGATAACACCTGTGACGATAAATCTAACAAAAGAACAATTTCATCAAATTATCAACATATCTGCAAGAACGGTAATTGGTACTTCACACACGGAGACTAAAGGGCTAGATAAAATTCAATTGAAGGCCTTTGATCTCACTAACAAGGAGTGGTACAAAGAGGAGGGATTTGACTTCGATGAAGTGGAGCGATTTTCGTTTATTCCTACCCTCCCTAATTCTTTTAAAGGTAAAACAGTTATATGTAAAATGTATAGAGATGGTCGATTTGTTATCTATCAAAGTGCAAAATTTACAGAAGAAGAATTTGAACAAATTCAGCTTTTCATCATCGATAAAATCGCTGAAATTGTTGGATCCCCTCTTTGTCAATTTGGTTCGTCGGAATTTCAAGAGAAATTAATTATTTAGCTACTACTCCGATCACGGCAAAACATCTCTCAAACGCTTGGGTCTCTCTTCAACAAAAACAGCCCCAGGTGAAAATGTCGGCCCACTCATGCTTCCGGGCCCCATGAACTAGATCCTCGCTGAGGGCACACTCGGAACGATGGTCGCCTCAGCGTCTTCCGAGCAGCAGCCTTGGTCGCCGAATTCCAGAGTACGATCGCTTCGTAGTCCGGCCCCGCCCCAATCGTTCTTGAATACAAACTTTGGGATTTTTGGTACAGGACCTTTCAAAATACTAAAATAACAATGAAAAAAATTCAAAAGTTCGTTCGTTGGCTACCTGTATTCAATATACTTCTCGATTTGTTCAAGTTTAGCCATCATATGATTGAGTCCGAGTTTTGCATATACCCATTTTGCATCTTTTAAGCAATTTCGAGATTTAGTTTTTTCATTAATTTCACTATATGCCACACCTAGATTGCAAAAGTCATCACCTACCCCTTTAAGGTCTCCAATTTTTCGGTGTATTTTCAAGGCTTTTTCATAATAGTCGATTGCCTTTCTATAGTTGCCAAGCACCAAATATGCAGAGCCGAAATTGCAGTAGTCATTGCTTTCTCCCTGAATATTTCCAATTCTAAGGTGAATCGCTAATGCATACTCATAGAAATTGATAGCCTTATATGGATCTCCAAGTAACAAATAAGCAGAACCCAAGTTTCCGAGGCTAATTCCTTCACCTTTGATGTCCCCGACCCTCCGATGTATTTCCAAAGCTTTTTCATAGAAATTAATCGCTTTTTCGTACTCACCAAGATTTTCATATGCCACACCTAAGTCATCAAAGCAGGTTCCTTCATCCCTGACGTTCCCGACCCTCCGATGTATTTCCAAAGCTTTTTCATGGAAATTAATCGCCTTTCTGTACTCACCGAGATCCATTAATGCAGTTCCTAATATGCTTAGATCAACTCCTTCATCTCTGACGTTCCCGAGCCTTCGATGTATTTCTAATGCTTTTTCATAGAGTTTAATCGCCTTTCTGTACTCACCAATACTACTATATGCAATTCCTAAGTTGCCTAGATCAGCTCCCTCCCCTTCGATGTCCCCAACCCTCCGGTGTATTTTTAATGCTTTTTCATAGAGATCAATCGCCTTTCTGTACTCACCGATATCTTTATACGCAAAACCCATATTGCAGAGGTCCGCCCCTTCACCCTCAATATCTCCAATCCTACGGTGTATATTCAAGGCTTTTTGATAGAGATCGATCGCTTTTCCGTAATCGCTAAGATGTGCATAGGCCAGACCATTGCTCATCAGAACCCAAGCACGAGAATATTGATCCAGAGTGGACAAATTTTTTATTAGTGGATCAAGAAGAGTTACTACGGTGGTGGATTCACCCAAATCATCAATTTCGATCAGATTAATCTTTACGAAGTAAATGTATGCATCTATTATACAACTGGTATTAATCAGATTCCAATAATATTTGCTTAAATGTACGATAAGTTGCTGCCTAGTTTCTTTATCATCCAAATTGTCTGCCTGAATTAATGCTTGCCAGATACCATCCTTCTCAAAGATAAGAGCGTTAGGATTTGTATCGTATATCTGTGCATATTGAAGAAAATATGTGCAATGGTTTCTTTTAAACCTTTTTTCTTTGTCTGGGTTGCCTCCCAACCTCTTTTCCGCTATCTGTCTCAAGAGGGGATGAATCGAGTACCGCTCCTTATCGGAATTATATTCCAAAAGGGAACGCTGGTTAAGTTTTGCCACAAGGTACATAACTTCGGTTTTATTAAGTGAATCAAATCCTGCTGTAACTCCAAGTGTCTCGGAAGTGAATCCTGATGCAGCACAGATGCTCGCACCTTCAAACAATGATAGCAACTCATCTCCGTTTGGTATACTTTTCAATTGGTCTAGACTAAGTTCCAAAGATGATACAACATTCTTATCTTTATTCCCCGCAATTTTCAAATCGTCAATTTTGTTTTGTATCTTTCCAATGAAATCGGGAAAACTCAGATCTGGGACATCTCGAAGATGCTGCCCGGCAATATCAATAGCAAGAGGCATTCCACCTAACAATTCTACAAGTCGTGATGCACCAGAAATGTCTTTCTCAACACGCTTATGGCCAAGAATCTTAGCGAGTAACTCTTTTCCTTCATCTTGTAATAAGGGTTTTAGCTCATAAATAGCCTCTTTAGGTATATTACTTAGGATACTTTCATCCCGAGTTGTTATAAGAACAAAACAGCCAGGTGTAATGATATCTTCGGCATTATCAACGTTATCAATAATCAGGAGTGAATCTTTTTGTGAAAGTACTCCTTTAGATATAGCTTTAATTGCCTCGTGTTTTTCAGGAAACGCAACAGAGGACCCATTTGGAGATGAAGCAGCAATGATTTTTTCCGCCTCCTCCTTCCATGTGCTGCCTTTCAAAGATGCCCAGAACACACCACAAGGATATTCTTTCTTATATCGTTCAGCATACATTCGAGCCAGTTCAGTTTTCCCGATTCCCCCTGTTCCCTTAACACCGGTGATTGCTCCCGCACCCCGTTTCTGGATTATTGCATGGATTTTTGTTAAATCCACACTTCGGCCAACAAACGTTTCCACTGGCTTTCCGGCCATAAATGGTATGGTTCGAACTGTTTGAGGTCTAATAACCAGATTCCAATAACCCCCACCAATTGTTTTTATATAGTGGATTGAATCTTCGAGAATCCGTATTTTATTGTCAATGTGTCGCTGAAATTCCGCTGCATCGTTCTCTTTAGACCTATCCCAGTGCCAGACGACCGTGTTGGCCTCAATTTCCACCAGGGGGATTCCTTCACGAATCGATTTTTCAGAGGGGTTGAACCTGATATACGGATCATCAACCTCATCAGCAAGACGTAGAAGCGCGGTAAGCTTGCGCAGGTTCAAATGACTGTTCTTAAAAGCTTGATCGGTGAAATCATCACGAACTTTTGATAGTTGAGTATTAAAGGAATCATGACCACGGCAAACCCAAGCAACTGCATCTGCAACTCTCGGATAGTGGTGTCTTCCGAAAGGAGGGAAATCACCAAAATGGTACTTAGTAGGATCCTTAAGAATCATCTCATAGCTACGCTTTGCATGTCCTTTATCACCACCCCTATATCCTATGTCATGCATGTAAGTGGCACAAAGAAGAACAAATGCTTCTTCAGGAGTAATCGAATTATTGTCGCGAAGCTGCTCTGTTAAGGAATCCAGATAGCCCTCCAACCGTTCAGAATGATCATATGCGTTCTTACCTAGTCCTGTTAGCCATATTTTTGCGCTCTGTTTAATTTCTGAAATTCTATTATAAAGGTTGATACGAGCATCCAAGTGTTTTATTTCTATAGTTCTTATATAATCATGGAGTGCTGACATACTTGTGTCTAATTCCAGATTCATTTTAATATACGAATAATTTTGGGTAATTGTTTATCTTGCACATTATAGACAGAATTGTTATTGAAAATTAAAAATAAACTTTCAAGGCCCAACCGGCACAAACCACGAGGCTTTGCGTTTTGTATCAGCTAACATCCGATTGAGCGACTTCACCCGGGGGAAAAGGATTTGCAGGGAGGCGCGCCCGACGTAAGGTCCGGGCTCCTTTACCTCTAATCCTTCTTCCTCGAAACCGCGCTGAATCATCGCACCGAATTTTCATCCATTTCACCGTCGTTCTCGCAAAGTATATATCATGATAAAACTATGTAAGTAAGGTCATGGGGGACGGACCAAGCGATCCGGGGCCTGACCGGGGCCCCGCCTCCCGGGACTTTCAAACCATGAAAAGTTCCGTCGGCGGTCCCTTGTCCAGACCTCGGAAATCTTAAATACCATCAGCACCTATGAATGTATCCTCATGTTCGATGGAGAGCCAATGACCCCGGCGACGCCGGAGTTGGTTCTGACGTTGGCATTGGCAATGCGGACATCTCTCTGATAACCGCAAGTTCTCCATTATTAGACGTAAGTGTGCATCACATTCACCAATTCTGGTTGATCCTGCCAGAGGTCACTGCTATCGGGGTTCGACTAAGCCATGCAAGTCGAGAGGGGTCAAGCCCTCGGCGAACTGCTCAGTAACACGTGGATAACCTGACCTAGGGTGGAGGATAACCCCGGGAAACTGGGGATAATACTCCATAGGCTACGGAAGCTGGAATGCTCTGTAACCCAAAGCTCCGGCGCCCTAGGATGGGTCTGCGGCCGATTAGGTTGTTGTTGGGGTAACGGCCCAACAAGCCGATCATCGGTACGGGTTGTGGGAGCAAGAGCCCGGAGATGGATTCTGAGACATGAATCCAGGCCCTACGGGGCGCAGCAGGCGCGAAAACTTTACAATGCGGGAAACCGTGATAAGGGGACCCCGAGTGCCTGTACACGCAGGCTGTTCAGGTGTTTAAAACGCATCTGAAGAAAGGGCCGGGCAAGACCGGTGCCAGCCGCCGCGGTAATACCGGCGGCTCGAGTGGTGGCCACTATTACTGGGCTTAAAGCGTCCGTAGCTGGTCTGTTAAGTCTCTGGGGAAATCTACCGGCTTAACCGATAGGCGTCTCAGGGATACTGGCAGACTAGGGACCGGGAGAGGTGAGAGGTACTCCAGGGGTAGGAGTGAAATCCTGTAATCCTTGGGGGACCACCTGTGGCGAAGGCGTCTCACCAGAACGGCTCCGACGGTGAGGGACGAAAGCTGGGGGAGCAAACCGGATTAGATACCCGGGTAGTCCCAGC
>CAZKEV010000016.1:0-40070 GCA_964551875.1 uncultured Methanomicrobiales archaeon
CGAAGTACTGGTTCACGATCTTCATGGCGCAGTAGTCGCCGCACATGGTGCAGACATCGGAGTCTGCGGGCATCCGCTCTGAACGGATCTTCTTTGCCCGCTCGGGGTTGATGGCGATCTGGAACTGCTTCCCCCAATCGAGCGCCCGCCTTGCCTGGCCCATCTGGAGATCTGCATCCCGCTTCTTCAGCTTCACCATATCCCCGACGTGGGCGGCGATCCGGGTTGAGATGACTCCCTCGTAGACCTCCTCGGGGGTGGGGAGGGCCAGGTGCTCGGCGGGGGTCACGTAACAGATGAAGTCTGCGCCATGAGCCGAGGAGATGGCTGCACCGATGGCGGCGACCCTGTCGTCGTACCCCGGGGCGATATCGGTGACGAGAGGGCCGAGCATGTAGAACGGCTTCCGGTTTGTGAGGCGCTTCTGGAGGATGACGTTCGCCTCGATCTCGTCCATGGGGATGTGCCCCGGGCCCTCGACGATGGTCTGGACACCGGCGGCATGGGCGCGGTCGGCGAGCTCGGCATTGATGATGAGCTCCTGGATGGCGGCGCGGTCGGTGGAGTCGTGGACGGCCCCGGCCCGCATCCCGTTCCCGCACGAGAGGGTCACCTCGTGCTCTTTTAAGATCTCGAGAAGGTAGTCGAACTCGGAGTACAGGGGGTTCTCCTTCCCGTTGTGGATCATCCAGGCGGTCAGGAACGCCCCTCCCCGGGAGACGAGCCCTCCTGTTCTTCCCTGGCGCTTCAGCCGCTCCATGGTCTCCAGGTTGATGCCCGTGTGGATGGCCATGAAGTTCGTCCCGAGCTTCGCCTGCTCAGCGGTGATCCGGAAGAGGTCGTCCTCCTTCATGTGGACCACGGCACCCTGCTTCATCGCAGCCTCGATGAAGGCCTGGTACAGGGGGACGGACCCGACCGAGAGACTGGTTGCCTCGACAACCCGCCTCCGGATCTCGGCGAAATCGCCGCCGGTGGAGAGCTCCATGATGGTGTCGGCCCCCGCGAGCTCGGCCTGCCGTACCTTCTCGAGTTCCATCTCGATATCCGTGATGTCAGAGGAGGTTCCCACCGAGGCGTTCACCTTGGTGCGCAAACCCTCCCCGATCCCGCAGATCTTCACCTTCCGATAAGGGGAGATAGGGATGACGATCCTCCCCTCCGCCATCCCCCTGCGGACGAAGTCGACGGTGACGCCCTCGCCCTTCGCGACCGTCTTCATCTCGTCCGTGATGACCCCGCGCTTTGCATCTTCAAGGAGTGTCATACCCCACCACTACGCGAAACGACCAGATAAAGGCTTGTTTTTCCATAATCTTAATAAATCTGGCTTGTCCGCTCCTCAAGTAAAGTTGATTTGCTTTTACGCAAAAGATTTTGCAAAGAGAGAACCTTCCTGCTCTCCGACCGGAGGCCGCCCGTTCCCCCTTGTCCGGAGAGCTCTCCAGGATACAGAAACACCAGGCATTCGCATCATATTGGATAGCTTCATGAAACCTGCCGCCGCACGCTGATTACCCGGTGATTCTCTCTGAAAGTCAACTTCGGGGGTTTCGTTCCCCTCTCCACCGTCGACTGGAGGGGCCGTGCAGTCTGCACGGTCTTCCTCCGGGGCTGCCCGGTGAGGTGCTCCTACTGCCACAACAGGTCCATCCAGGACGGCGAGGACTACCGGGAGCTGGAGGAGGTGACCGGCATGATCCGCTCCTCACGGATGCTGGTCTCAGGGGTGGTCTTCTCCGGGGGAGAACCGACGATGCAGCCCGAACCCCTGAAGGCCCTTGCCTCGGCCTCCCGGAAGATGGGGCTCCTCGTCGGCCTGCAGACGAACGGTGTCTTCCCGAAGGTGCTCTCGGGGCTCATCGCGGAACGGCTCGTGGACCGGGTGGCCCTCGACATCAAGGCCCGGTGGGAGCGCTACGATAACCTCCTCAAGGAACGCTACTCCGGCACCATCAAGGAGTCCCTTGCCCTCTGCAGGGAGGCGAAGCTCGCGGGGGACCTCCCCGAGTTCGAGGTGGTGGTGACCCTCTTCCGGGGATACGAGGACGAAATGCCCTACATCGCGAAGGTCGCCGACGGGGTGGATCTCGTTATCCAGCAGGGCATGGAAGGAGGGGTGAAAACCCTCTCAAGGGACGAGCTCAGGAGGGTAGCGGACCGGGTCGGGCGGGTGGTGAAGATCCGGACCCGGGAAGAGGGGGAGGTGGTGTATGCGGGTGATCGGGGTCGTCGGGTATCCGGCGAGCGGCAAGGGTGAGTTCTCCCGGATCGCGGGGGAGATGGGCATCCCCGTGGTGGTCATGGGCGATGTGATCCGGAAGAAGGCCCGGGAAGCGGGCCTCGGGACCACCGATGCCGCCCTCGGGGAGATGGCCATGCTGCTCCGGAGGGAGCATGGCATGGACGCCATCGCCCTCTTCACCATTTCGGCGGTCGAGACCCTCGGTGCGCCCCTGGTGGTCATCGACGGTCTCCGGGGCGATGCCGAGGTGAGGAGGTTCCGCCACCATTTCTCCGATTTCATCCTCATCGGCATCCTCTCGCCCTTCGGGAAGCGTCTTTCGCGCCTCTCTGCGAGGGGAAGGAGCGACGACCTCTCGTGTGCGGAAGACCTCAGGAACCGCGACAGCCGGGAGGAGACCTTTGGCCTTGGCCGTGCGCTTGCAGAGGCAGACAGGATCCTCGAGAACAACGGATCTCTCGAGACCTTCGAAGGGAAGGCGAGATCACTCCTTGAAGAGATCCGGGGGTCGGGATGAGTCTGACACCCTACTTCTCGGCCTCCTCCAAGGTGTGGGACGACAAGAGGTGGGTCTTCTCCCTTGAGGAGATAGGCTACCGGGGCTGGGAGGTGATGGCCGACGGCTCCTCTTCCTTTGAGAAGGCCGAGAACGTCCGGGAGGTGGCCGAGATCGCCGGGTCCACCGGCCTCTCCCTCTCGGTCCATGCCCCGTACAGCGACCTGAACCTCGCCTCCCTCAACTACCCCATCTGGAGGGAGTCGGTCCGGCAGGTCCTCACCTGCATCGAAGGTGCGGGGGAGCTCACGGACCGGGTTACCGTGCATCCGGGCTACCTCTCGCCCCTGGGAAAACTCCTCCCCGACCGGACCTGGGCACTCCAGAAGTCCGCCCTCGCGGAGATCGGGGCCTTTGCGGCTGACCGCGGGGTCCGAGTCTTCCTGGAGAACATGGGGGGGCTGAAGGAGGTCCTCTGCCGCTTCCCCGAGGAGATCCTGGGGATGATCGACGGGGTCCCCGGGGTCGGGTTCACCCTCGACGTGGGACACGCCCACACCGTGGGGAAGGTCCAGGAGTTCCTCAGGGTTCTCTCCTCGGCCAACCACCTCCATATCCATGACAACCATGGGACAGCCGACCAGCACCTGGCCCTCGGGGACGGCACCATCCCCTGGGAGGAGGTGGGGAGGGCTGTCGCCCGGGACTACCGCGGCATCGTGGTGGTGGAGGGGAGGAGCCTCGGGGAGGCCGAGAAGAGCCTCTCCGTGTTCAGGAGGTGCTTCACCTGACCGGAGAGACCCTCCATGTCCACTTCCTGGGCACCGCGGGCGCCCTCCCGACACCCCAGCGGAACCTCCCGTGCATCATGGTAAGAAGAGGCTCCGACACCCTCCTCTTCGACTGCGGGGAGGGGGCCCAGCAGCAGATGATGCGCGCCCGGACCGGCTTCACCGTGAATGCCATCTTCATTACCCACTGGCACGCGGACCACTTCCTCGGGACATTCGGCCTCGCCCAGACCCTCTCCTTCATGGGAAGGGACGAGCCCCTGGCCATCTACGGCCCGCCCGGCGTCCATGACTTCGCGGGCATGGTCGCCCAGCTCTGCAGGAACAACATCCGGTTCCCCATCGAGTCCGTGGAGATGCGTGACGGCTCAGTCGTGCAGTTCAGCGGGTACGCGGTGCATGCCTTTGCCACCCTCCACGGCATCCAGTCCCTCGGCTTCCTTCTCGTCGAGGACGGGAGGCCCGGGAGGTTCAACCGAGAGGTTGCGGTGGCGCTGGGCGTGAACCCCGGGCCCCTCTTCGGCAGGCTCCAGCGGGGCGAGGCGGTGAGGATTCTACGGGACGGGCAGGAGGTGGAGATCCGGACCGAGGATGTGATGGGGCCGCCCCGTCCCGGCCGCAAGATCTGTTACACGGGCGATACCAGGCCGGTCGAGGGCCGCATTATGGACATCGCAGGAGGGGCAGACCTCCTCATCCACGACGCCACCTTTGATGACAGGGACCGGGAACGGGCCGAGGAGGTCCACCACTCCACGGCCGGAGAGGCCGGGGCGGCCGCAGCGGCCCTCGGCGTGAGGACCCTTGCCCTCGTCCATATCAGCCCCCGGTACACGAGCACCGCGAGCCACATCGAGGATGCAAAGAGGTGCTTCCCGGGCGAGGTTATTGCTCCTCCTGACCTCACGATGATCGAGATACCCTTCCGGGACTGAGATCCCCCTGGTCCTGGATTCGCGGGCCGGGGGCTACCCATAAGAGGGGGGAATGCGAGTACTAGCTAGGAAAGGATCTCCCGGCCGGAATACACGGGAGCAGGGGTTACGAGGCCCCTCAGAGGAGAGAACGGGAGAGAGAGAACATGGAAGGGGATACCAAGATCATCGTCTACCGCCTGGGAGCGAACTGCGATATCGGGGAAGTCGAGGAGGGGAAGATCTACAGCGGGAAGGTCCAGGGGTTTGCGAACTTCGGGGCCTTTGTCCTCCTGAACGACCGGGTGAAGGGGCTCGTCCACAAGTCCAACATCAAGCTGAGTCACAAGGAACAGGACCCCATCCTCGTCCTCGTCAAAAATATCCGGCCCAACGGGAACATCGATCTCGAGGAGGTGACCCCCTCGGTCTTCCATACCGAGGTGGTGGTGAAGAAGTCTGCCGCTGTGAAGCTGAAGGATCTCCAGGGGTCCATCGGGAGGGTCGTCCGGATCCAGGGGGAGATCTCCCAGATCAAGCAGACGAGCGGCCCGACCATCTTCACCCTCGTTGACGGGGACGGGATCGCGAGCTCCGCCGCCTTTGTCGAGGCAGGGGTCCGGGCATACCCGGAGGTGCAGCTGGGCGACATCGTCTCCATCATGGGAGAGGTGATGCAGCGCAACTCCCAGCTCCAGGTCGAGGTCTCCTCCCTCGCCGTCCTGACCGGCGACGAGGCCCTCCATGCCCGGGAGGAGATCGACCTCACCCTTGACGTGCGGGCCGAGCCGCCCGAGCTCCCGCTCCTCGTGGAGAGCACGGTCCTTGCTGCCCTCGTACCGGCCATGAGGAAGGTGGCGCGGAGGATCCGGAAAGCGGTCTTCATGGGCCAGCCCATCCTTGTCCGGCACCATGCCGATGCCGACGGGATCTCCGCTGCCGTCTCCCTCGAACAGGCCGTGATCGCCCTCATCCGGGAGAACGGGGGGGACTTCGACTCCGCCTCCTTCCTCTTCAAGCGGGCGCCCTCCAAGGCACCCTTCTACGAGATCGAGGACATCACCCGGGACCTGGACTACTCCCTCAAGGATCTCGTCCGGTTCGGCCAGAAACTCCCCCTGATCATCCTCATGGACAACGGGTCCACCGAGGAGGACATCCCCTCCCTCAGGATGGCCGCGGTCTACGACCTCCCCATGCTCGTCGTGGACCACCACCACCCCGACGAGGTGGTGGACCCGTACCTCCAGGGGCACGTAAACCCCTACCATGTAGGGGGCGACTTTGGCGTGACGAGCGGGATGCTCGGGGTCGAGATCTCACGCCTGGTTCACCCGTCCGTAGAACCCCTGGTCCGGCACATCGCCGCGGTCTCGGCCGTCGGAGACAGGTCGGAAGCGCCCGAACGGGCGCGGTACCTCGCCCTTGCCGCAGGGGGCTACACCGAGGAGCACTGCAAAGAGATCGCCCTCGCGCTGGACTATCTCCAGTTCTGGCTCAGGTTCAACGATGGCCGCGAACTCGTCAAGGATCTCCTCAACCTGAATGGCAACACGGATCGCCACCGTGCCCTGGTCCGGCACATGGTGGACCAGGCGAACCTGGCCATCGCCGACCAGGTCGCGGCCTCCATGCCCCATGTGAAGGAGCGGACACTTACGAACGGGGTCCGCCTCTTCCTCCTGGACGTGGAGCTCCATGCCCACAAGTTCACCTTCCCCCCGCCGGGCAAGACCTCGGGGGAGGTCCATGACCGGCTCATCCAGAAGAACCCGAACGTGCCGGTCGTGACCATCGGTTTCGGCCCCGACTTCGCCGTGCTCCGTTCCCGGGGCGTGATGATGAACATCCCCCGGATGGTGCGGGAGCTGCGGCAGGAGATCGTCGGCGGGGGGGTCTCGGGCGGAGGCCACCTCGTCGTGGGCTCCATCAAGTTCGTTGAGGGGATGCGCGGACAGGTCCTCGAGGCCCTCATCGGGAAGATCGGCGGCGCTCCCGTCCAGCCCCGGTGAAGGGCGGGAGATTCACCGTCGGACAGGGAACGGACCGAAAAGGGAACTTTTTTATAGCTCGTCAGAGACACATTGAGGATCAAACAGGGAGGCGAATGGATGTCAACTGCGAACCGTATCCGGGACAGCTACAATGACACCCAGCGCAAGATCCTCTACTATCTCAGCTCAGGTATCCGGAAGGGCAAGCATTACTTCAAGTCCAAATACATTGCAAAGGACCTGGGCCTCTCCCCCAAGGAGGTGGGGACAAACATGGGGATCCTCGCCGAGATCTGCGAGGAGCTCTCCATCAGCCGCTGGAGCTACTCGAACAGCACGACCTGGCTCGTCACCACCCGGGCAGCCTGAACCCCCTGCCTCGCGTTTCTTCGTCATGACCCGCTTCGAGATCACGGGAAAGATCGGCTTTGTGGCAGGCATCGATGAGAAGAGGGACTGCCTCATGTCCCAGGAGCATGCCCCGGAGGATCCGGATGCCCTGTGGTTCAACATCGATCTTCCCAAGGGGCACGGGTTCCGGCCGGGCGACCGGGTAAAGGTCACCGTGGAGAAGCTGTAAGGCCCCTTTTTCCGAATCCGGCCCCAGGGCCCCTTCTTCCGGATTCGGCCCCCGGGGCCCCTTTATACGGATCCAGCTCAGTGACTCTCCCCCGTTCCCCTCACTGTGCAAAGACGGACGGGGTCTCGACGGTGATGATGAACCGGTCCACGTTCACGGCCTCGATGATCATGTAGACGGGTCTCTTGTCTGCCACCACCGTCTTTGTCACCGATCCGGGGAAGTGGATCTCAATACCTTCCAGGATGCGCCCGCTCTCCTCGTCCACGAGGATCATCCTGAACTTTGCATGCTCGGGGGTCTTTACGGCATCAAGCGTCGAGGTCACCCTCCAGACGGGATAGGGGACGGTGAAGGGCTCGGTGATCCCGCCGTGGTTCTCCTCGACGTAGGCAAAGGCCACCGAGCTGTTATACTGCCACTCGACATCCGAGAACCCGTACATGGCCATATCTCTCGGGAGGTAGCGGACCGGGAAGAGGTAGTAATCATTGGTATAGAAGATCCGCTTCGTGGTGGCGGGGGGAGGCGTGGGGAGGCCGGAGGTGGGCTCTGTCATCTCCGGGACGGGTGTCACGGGGGTGGTTGGGACCCGGGTGGTGACAACCAGCTTCGGGGCCTGCGGCGTGGAATGGGCAGGCGGGGAGAGGACGACGGTGAGGATGATGACAAGGGTAAGTCCGATGAGAACTGCCGCGAGATCTCCCCGTTCCATAGGGAAAGCAAGGAAGGCTCACCATAAATCTATTTCTGCTCCTCTCTGCCGTTTTTCTCTTATTATCCATTCATTCCTGCTGCTCAGCCGTTTTTTCCCGCTCCCATGGCTGCATCCGTCTGGGAGAGGCAAGAAGATTGCCCATACCCGCTGAATTTACATATAAACGCATTATAACAATTATTTTAACAAAAAATAAATAATTAAGCAATAAATCAAAAGCGATTATATTATATATAAGAATGATTAACTAGTTGATCAAGCATGAACGCATTCTCCCACCGCACCTGGATACCCTTCTACCTGGTCTCCTTCGGTACCCTCTCCATGGCGGTCTTTCCCTCCATGAACGGTGTCATGCTCCTGTTCAGCCTCATCCTGGTCAGCGTCGCCCTCGGTATCATCTTCATGACCATCCAGGCCGAGGTTTCGAGGAACACGGAGAAGAAGGAGCTCATGGAGATCCTCTCAAAGAAGGTCCTCTCTGCGGGAGACTCCGGGGACAGCAGGGCCAAGTGATAGGTCATGGGGAACGATATCTATCTCCATCACCTCTTCCAGGAGAAGGAGTTCTGGAACCGCTACGATAACCTGAAGGAGGTGCTCCGGCACCTGAAGGACCAGAACGAACTCCTGGACCGGATTCGGCGCGAAGAGATCATCCCGGAACAGACCCGGGAGCTGGCACAGAAGGCCCTCTCGGCTGACATCGACCAGACCCGCCGCCTCTTCTCCGAGATCTTCCAGAACTTCGTCTCAGGGGCAACGGTCGGCTTGAACCGCGTCGATCTCGAGACCTCCATCACCCTTGTCGACGGGGAGATCCTGGAGGTGAACCGCGTCGCCCTCTGGGTCGACGGAGAGCCCTGGGAGATCCCTCTCGATCTCGGGAAGAAGTTCGCGGAGTATATCCTCGCAAAAGGAGAGGGCACCCCTACCGAGATCATCACCGGGTTCTACGAGAACGAGGAGCACCTCTACGATATCCGCCTCGGGGGGAGCCTGAACCGCTGCTCCCTCCAGATGATGGAGGAGATCTACCCGGCAAAGAACCTCCACGTGAGGCTCCGCCTGCCTGCTCAGTGCCTGGTGGACCACAGGATCATCTGATTTACGGCCACCTCTCATGGCTCTCCGAATAATCCCGTCGGATGATGCCCTCATCCCCCGCTTTTCGATCGGCAGGATCGGACGGGTGGGCCGAAGATACAATAGTTGTTGACTTATTAAACTTCCTATTTTAATCGGATATTTTAATATATCTCCTTGTTTTTCTGGCTTCTTTAAAAAGGCGAAACTGAAACTTCCCCTTTATACGGACTTCCCCCCCAACAACAAAAAGGAAATATTAAATCTGCTGGCTACCCAACCTATCGTACATGGGTGTGGCGGAGCGGAAGATCAAGATCGTGGTCTTCGGGGCGTACAACGCCGGGAAGTCCAGCTTTATCCGTGCGCTCGATCCCTTCTCGCGCCATATCGAGGCCGAAAATGCGGACGGGAGCACGACCGTCGCCATGGACTTCGGGCGGATCCGGATCGGGGACCACAGCGTCTTTCTCTTCGGGACACCCGGCCAGGAACGGTTCGAGTTCGCGAGGAAGGTCCTCTCGAGGGGGATGGACGGGGCGATCGTCGTCGTCGACTCCACCCGGGACATGGACGAGATCACGATCAACCTATTTCAGTGGCTGATGTCACGGGGGATCCCTGTCGCCGTGATGGCGAACAAGTGCGATTGCGCCGATGCCCTCCCTGGCCAGGTGAAGGCCAGGGCGCCGTGGTTCCCTGTCCATGCCATCTCGGCCCGCACCGGCATGAACGTGGAACCCTCCCTCCGGGCATTCCTGAAAGAGATCGTCTCGGCCCGGGTTCCCCTCCCATAGCTTTAAATCTATGGAATTTCACATTTCCGTAATGTCCGCCGGAAAATCGGTGCTCCTCCTTGTATCGTTCCTTACCGTCCTCTCCCTCTCCGCGGGGTGCCTCTCCGTCTCCATCGGGCGGGTGGCGTACGATGGGACAAGCATCCGGGTCCAGGTCACGAATACCGGCGGGGCCGGGGATGCGGCACTCCAGGTGAACGTCTTTCGGTTCCAGGACTTCAGGCAGGTGGAGGTGGCCCGGCGGACCCTCCCCATCAGGCTGGAGAGAGGCACGGGCACCTATTCCATCCCCCTCGCCCTGGAAGACGGGACCTTCCGCCTCTACCTCTACGTCACGACCGGCAATGAACGGCGGGCAAGCGTGATCCAGGACATCACCGTGGCATCCCATGGAGCGACTCCTCGCATCGGCGCTGGGTGAAGAGCCGGCTGACACCGTCTTCTCGGGCTGCACCCTCTTCAACCCCTTTGACTGCGCCTGGGAAGAGACCTCCTTTGCAGTAACCGGAGGGCTAGTCGTCGGGACCGGCGATTACCGTGGGGTGGATGCCCACGACCTCAACGGGGCGCGGGTCGTCCCCGGGCTCATCGATGCGCATGTCCATGTTGAGTCATCGCTCCTCGTCCCCACCGAGTACGCGCGGGCGGTCCTCCCCCACGGGACGACGACGGTGATCGCCGATCCCCACGAGATAGCGAACGTCGCAGGGGTGCGGGGGATAGAGTACCTCATGGAAGAGGCCTCATGCTCGCCCATTGACTTCCTCTTCATGCTTCCCTCCTGTGTCCCTGCGACACCAGATGACCCCGGGGGCGCCATCGTCTCTGCCTCGGACCTCACCCCCTTCATCGGCGCAAGCGGGGTCCTCGGCCTGGGGGAGATGATGAACGTACCTGGGGTGCTCGCAGGTGATAGTGAGGTAGGGAGGAAGCTCTCCCTCTGCAGGATCCGGGATGGTCATGCCCCCCGCCTCTCCGGGAAACCTCTCAACGCGTACATTCTCTCCGGCCTCCAGAGCGATCACGAGTGCACGAACCTGGCAGAGGCCCGGGAGAAGCTCAGGAAGGGAATGTTCATCATGGTCCGGGAGGGATCCTCCGAGAAGAACCTCCGGGATCTCCTCCCCCTCGTCACACCCTGTTCCGTGGGCCGCTGCTCCTTTGCCACCGATGACCGGCATGCTGACCTCCTTGTCAAGAAGGGGCATATCGATGACTGTATAAGGGAGTCGGTAGCCCTGGGCCTTGATCCGGATCTTGCGATCCGGATGGCGACCCTCTCCCCCTGCGAACGGTTCGGCCTTACGGACCGAGGGGCCATTGCACCGGGAAGGATCGCCGACTTCTGCGTCCTGAAGAACGGGAAAGAGTTCCGGGTGAAGAGGACCTACAAACGGGGTGTCCCTGCAGGGGAGATCCCTTACCGGAAGCTAGGGGTTCTCCGCACCCCGTTCTCCTGCAGCATACCCGATCCTACTTCCATCCGGATCCAGGGTTGCGGCGAAGCGCGTGTCATCGGCCTCATCCCCGGCCAGATCACCACCAGGAACCTGAGGTACCCTGTCCGGGGAGATGAGATCCCGGATACCGGACGTGACATCCTGAAGATCGTTGCCTGCGACCGCTACGGGAGAGGCCGGGTGGGCGTGGGGCTCGTGCACGGGTTCGGGCTCAGATCGGGAGCCATCGCCTCCTCGGTCTCCCACGATGCCCATAACATCCTTGCTGTGGGCGCTTCGGACAATGAGATCATCCGGGCGATCCGGGAGGTTGCTGCCAGGGACGGCGGGATGGTCGCGGTCTCCGGGGAGAAGGCAACCGTCCTCCCCCTGGAATGCGCCGGGCTCATGTCGGCGGATCCTTACGAGAAGGTGGCTGCGCAGCTTACGGAACTCGATGAAGAGGCCGCCTCCCTCGGGGCTTCCCCCCACCCCTTCATGTACCTCTCCTTCCTTGCTCTGCCGGTCATCCCCGAGCTCAGGATCACCCCGCGGGGCCTCTTCGACACCGTGGCTTTCCGGCACGTGGATCTCTTCCACGCGGAACCCTGAAGGAAAACATGCCAGGCTACCTGAGGGGGTACGGGTATTCCATCCGGGATAAAGGGTTCGACTCACCCCTCCTTCTGATGGGTGAGGCCGGTGATGGAGACGATGCTCTGGGTGGTGCCGGGTATCATCCCGACGGTGATCCTGCACGGGATGGCCCTTCCATCCCTGGTGATCAGGCGGAACCCGTACTTCTGCGGGGCCCTGTCAGGGTCCTTCCGCCTCAGGACATGGTACCGGATCATCCTCTCCTGATCCTCCGGGTGCACGAAGTCGGTCCACCGCTTCCTGCCCACGATATCCGCCCTCGAGTACCCGGTCAACCCCTCCAGTTCCGAGTTGGCAGCAACGATTGTCATGTCCTCGCTCACGATGATGGACATGGTGCCGGTGTGCTCGAAGACGGCACGGTACATGGCTTCTGACATGCGGAGCTGCTCCTCGGATCGCTTTCTGTCGGTGATATCCTGGAAGTTCATCGCGATCCGGCCCTTCTCGGTGGCATAGATCACACCCGAGATGACCTGCCCCGTGGTCGGGAGGCGGTGCTCGAAGGTGCGGGGGATTCCGGTCTCTGCGACCTCGCGGAAGGCCTTCCTTGTCTCCGGTGTAAAGGCCGGCCCGAACTCGGAGAGCAGCCTCCCGGTGATATCCTCGACAGTCGTCCCGGTGATGATCTCGAAAGCAGGATTCACCTCAACAAACCGGAAATCGGGGTCCTTACCCCCGCCCCCCTCCACCCAGTCCAGCTGGGCGAAGGCGGTGATCATCCTCGTGAAGAGGGCGCGGTAACGCTCCTCGCTGTCCCGGAGGACCTGGTCGGCCATCTTCCGCATGGTGATATCAAAGGAGATCCCCATCACGCCGGTGATAGTATCCTTATAGTCCCGAATCGGGGAGAGCCGTGCGTCGATCCAGCATTCCCCTGTCGGGAATTTCTCGAGGACCTCCTCGTGAAACAGTGTACCTGACGAGATGACGCACCGGACGGCCCCGAGGTGACTCTCGGCGATGGCTGGAGGGAAGATCTCCGTCAGGTGCTTTCCCACGAGGTCGGCGGGTTCCCTGCCGAACCGGTCGGCCCCCGCCCGGTTCACGAACCTTACGTAGCCGTCCAGGTCAACAACATAGATCATGCCAGGCGACATGTCTGCGAGGACGCGGTACTTCTCCTCGCTGGTGCGGAGGGCCTCTTCGGCTCTCTTCTGTTCGGTGATGTCCCGCCCGACTGACTGGTACTCCAGCGGGGCCTGGCATCCCTTGAAGACGGCGCGGTCGCTCCACTGCTGCCACCGGATGGACCCGTCGGGCATGATAATCCGGTGCTCGGTGGTCACGACGGGATTCTCCACGGTGAGCGAGGCGAGCGCCTGCTCCACGACGGGACGGTCCTCCTCCGGGATCACGGGCCTGAACCGGCGGCCGATGATCTCGGCCTTTCGCATGCCGAAGTAGCGGCAGTAGGCATCGTTGACAAAGAGATGGGTCCCGTCCGGGGAAAAACGGCAGATGAGCTCGGTCTGGTCCTCGACCACGCAGCGGTACCGGGCCTCGCTCGCCCTGAGGGCATCCTCGGCCATCTTCCGCTGGGTGATGTCACGGATGGTCTCGATCGCGCCCACTACCCTCCCTCCTGCATCCCGGAGCGGCGAAGCCTTCACCCAGACATGGGCTCCCTGCCCCAGGTGGAGGGACGGGATGAACACCTCGGCAAAAAGGGTATCCCCCTCCCTCCGGACCCAGTCATAGAGGAGTTCGGTCTCTGGATCCTGGCGGAGGATGAGATCGACGAGGAGGGGCCTCCTGTATCCATAGAAGGGGATGGCATACTCCCGGTCCCCCCTGCCGCGGATCTCCTCCTCCCTCACGCCGGTCATCTTCTCGAGGCCGCGGTTCCAGGCGATGACCCTCCCCTCCTTGTCGATCACAAAGGTCGGATCCGGGAGGAACTCGACGATCTCCTCGAAATCACTGCAGGAGCTGGGTCCGGGCGGGAGTGCTGCGGGAACTTCTTCGGTCATGGCTTCACAGGCGTTTGTTCTGGATTATATCCGTGAAATGGCTTTTCTTTACTTGAAATCCCTTATATGACGTTTTAGCCAAAAAGGAATTTTCTTATAATAAGTCTTCTATTAGAAGAGAGATAAAATTTTGGCCCTAGGCAGCAGGGAGGGTAGGGCCGACTTTGCGGTCTGAACCTGTTCAGATCAACCCGAAGAGGAGGAGGATCCCGAAGGCAAGGATGATCAGGCCCGATACAAGGTGGAACCTCCCGATATTCTCCTCCCGCCACCCCTTCACATCGCCGATCCTGGCCACCCCCAGGTAAACAACAGTGGTGATGGCGAGCATGGGGAGGATGAAGATGAGGTTGTAGAGGAGGAGGTAGGGGAGGGCTACCAGGGGCCCGTAGACCGAGAGGATCCCGCAGCCAATGATGTACGGGCCGATGTTGCACGGGAGGAGGAAGAGGGTGACAAGGGCCCCCACAACGAACGCCCCCCAGGGGGAGGTGATCCGGTTGAGGACCTCCCCGAGGCGCGGCCGCCATCCCGTCGGTATCCCTGTCCCGACCGGTGCTCCCCCGGGGGCGAGGTACTCGCGCACATGGAAGAGGCCGATCACGATGGAGACAAGCCCCAGGCCGCGGGTGAGGAGGGGCTGGAATGAGGTCGCTTCGCGGACCGCGGAGAGAAGGGAGACGAGGATGATCCCGTACACCAGGTAGAAGATGAAGACCGAGAGGGAGAAGGCAAGGCCTGCGAGGAGGATCTTCTCGCGCCTCCCCGGGTTGTGGGTGATGATGGCAAGGAGGATGACGACGAGGACGGCGAGGGCGCAGGGGTTGATCGCGTTCACGGCGGCAAGGGCGATGATCTTGCCTGCAGTGAGCTCAAGGCTTGGCGGGCATTCCCCGGGTGCGGCCGTCGGAAGCGGGGTCTCCGTGGATGACGGGGTCGCGTTTATGATCGCCCCGCCGTTCCATCCGAAGATCCAGCCATCGGCCCTGAGGGATCGTTCGAACCGGATCTCCAGCTTGCCGTGGCTCACCGTCAGGGGACCGAGGAGTTCATAGTCCTTTCCTGGAAGGACGAGGCCGGGATCATCACCTGCAAGGAGATTCCTGAGAATGCGGGGGTCGCCCCCGGCACCTTCCCTGATGAGGACCCGTTCCCCCTTCCAGACCCGGGGATAGCCGGGGAGCCCGGCAATATCCAGGGACTGGAGGGAGGTCAGACCTTCCTGATGCGCCGCCTCCCCAAGTGTCCGGTTCAGGAACCCGGGGACTCCCGTGAGGACAGGTATATCGCCGGTGAAGGTGGCATTGGCGCCGAAGGAGAGGACCGGGATCCCGAGGCCGATCCCGTACCTCCTGTCCATCTCTGCCATCACCACGGCATTCTCCGTATGGCCATAGACTTCGTACTCAACGACCACGAGGCCCGGGTACGTGGTGAGCCACTCCCCGAAGAGGAACGGGTTCACCTTCGCGCAGTGGGGGCACCCGTCCCCCGTGAAGTAGTAGCCAATGAGGGTCTCCTGGGTTCCTGAGACGGCTGCTACGGGGAGGACAGAGAGCGTGGCAAGGAGGATGAGAGAGAGGATAACCAGCCGGGAGGACTCCCCTGGCCCCCCTGCTTTTCGGGTGTGCATCCTGAGAATATCGGCGCCGGGGATCATTATAACTTCGGGCCTCTGGACGGGCTCTACGGGAGGAATGTGGAGAGGATACGGGCAGGGAGTCCCGGGAGAAGGAGGGCGAGGAAGAGGAGGATGACAGGTACGTGGACGAGGTAGATGGGAAGGGAATGCCTCCCCAGGAAGGTGATCGGCCTGAGGAGTGGCCTCTCCTGTCCTCCGGCCGGAAAACCGCGCCTGCCGCCAGGATAGAGGAGGGCTCCCAGGCTCATTCCCACAAGGAAGACCCCGAACCAGGGGACCAGGGGCACGTAATCAAGGCTTGCGAAGTCAGTTGGGTGAACGCCGAGCCAGACGAGGGAGAGGGGGCCGGGGATACGGTCGATGAACGGTGCAGTGAGCATGATCCCTGCCCCAATGGCGAGGTTCGCCCTCCCGAACCGGAGGAAGAGGGGCGAAATAGCGATGGAGAGGCCGATGCAGTGGAGGACGCCGAAGAGGACGACCTCGTTCCTGATGAAGAGCCAGGTCGCGAGGGTGATGGCAATCCCGATGAGGAAGATACCGGCGCCCCTTCTCACGTTCTTCCAGGCAACCCGCCAGTCACCCAGGGCTGCCTTCGCCCTTGCCGAGCTCACCGAGAGGGAGACCCCTGCGATAAGGATGAAGATGGTCGCCGTGGCGAGGGCAAACACCCTCCAGAAACCATGCGCCATGTCTACGTCCCAGATATCAAAGAAGCTGATGGAGAAGACCGTGTGGAAGATGACCATCATGACAACCGCGGTCCCCCGCAGTGCATCTATCTCCCAGAACCTCTCGCCGCTCATGAGAAGCCGGTCCTCACTCCCAAAGTTGGGTTTGCATGGAGAGGTATTGAATCAGTGCCCCTTGAACCTCCCTGGTCAGGTCCTTCCCCCGTTCGGGGGAACCGGATCGGGGCGGGGGGGCGCAAACCGGATCGGGGCGAGACGATACAGGGATCATCAGGTTCATTCCCTTAAGCGGCGATGAGAGTAAGGGAGCCGGTATGGAGAGAAGGAAGAGCATCGATCAAACCGTGGATAATGCCACCGGGGATGAGCACGTTGTCGAAGCCATCGGGAGGACCCGTGTCGTTATCCGGGACGGGAGGGTGGTCGAGGTAGGAACGCCCTGCATCACAGAATGCCCCCTCGCCCGGAGGTTCGCGGTGCCGGTCACCGATTTCACACCGGAGGCGATCCAGGCCAACATCGAGAACCGGATCCGGTCCTTCGGGATGTGCACGGAAAGGAGGGAGGTGAAAGATGACCGGGACTTCGTGGGGTTCGGGGCATCCGAGCTCCTCTCCTCGGCGATCCGGGCCGGCCTCCTGGATGCCGCGGTACTGGCCTGTGACGGTGCAGGAACCGTCATTGCCCCGACGCCAGCCCTTGTCCAAGGCATCGGCGGAAGGATGTCAGGCCTCGTCAGCACCTCCCCGATCCCCGAGGTGATACAGCGGATCAAGTCCTGCGGGGGGCATGTCATCGACCCAGAAGGAGCCGGAATCGACCAGGTTCGGGGAGTTGATGTCGCATATGATCTCGGTTACCGGAAGGTCGCGGTGACGGTTGCAGACCCCGTGACCGCGAGGGAGGTGAGGAACCTCCACCCGGATGCGGTTATCGTGGCGGTCCATACCACGGGGATGTCCAGGAGGGGTGCAGAGACGCTCGTCTCCCATGCCGACCTCGTGACCGCATGCGCCTCGCGATACCTGCGGGAACTTGCGGAGTCGGCCATCATCCAGGCGGGGACCGGTATCCCGGTCTTCGGCTTCACCCGGGCCGGGAAGGAGATCATCCTCGCAAAGGTGCGGGAGGCGAATGCGCCGGTTGTGGTGAAGTTCGACCGCCTCCCCGTTGCCGGCGGGAGCTGCCCGGAACCCCTGGTATAACCCGGCGGGAAACCGGTCCCTGGCTCATCTTCATACCCCGGCCCATCCTTCTTTTCATAAGAGCGGATACCTATGGACATCACCACCCTGATTGGATTTATCGCCGGCGGGCTCACCACCCTCTCCTTCCTCCCCCAGGTGGTGAAGACCGCCCGGAGCAGGTCGGCCCAGGACCTCTCGGAGTCCATGCTCCTCGTCTTCCTCATCGGACTTGTCCTGTGGACGATCTACGGGCTCCAGGTGGGATCCCTTCCCATCATTGCCGCAAACGTGATCACCATCGGCCTCGTCGGTGCGATCCTCGTCATGAAGGTGCGGTTCAATGGGAGAGAACGTGAATGCCTCCCGGAAACCCGACCCTAGACCTCACAGCGGGTACCCGTTTTTCGGGGTTCCCTGTCACCGATACTGTGAAACCATGGCGGTGATCATCCAGTGGCCTATCATGTGACCATAACCCGATGCAGGAACTATGACCTGGATACTGTCCGATCCGCCGTAGCCGCATCCCTCGAACCGCTTGGCGGAATCGGCAAATTCGTTGCGAAGGGGCAGAGGGTCCTCGTGAAGCCCAACCTCCTCGCCTCCCGGTCGCCCGAAGCGGCGGTGACCACCCACCCCGCCGTGGTCCAGGCCGTCGTCGAGGAGGTCCAGAAGGCAGGTGGGGTGGCGGTCATCGGCGACTCTCCCGGCGGACGGAATATCGGTTCCTCCTACGAACGGCTCCTCAGGAGAACGGGGATGATGGGGGTTGTGGAGGCCACGGGGTGCGAATGGGTCTCCTTCGATGATTCCGTGGTGGATGTGCAGGCCCCGAATGCAAAGTCGTTCAAGCGGTTCACCGTGGGGAAAGCGGTGATCGACGTCGATCGGGTCATCGTCCTCCCCAAGCTGAAGACCCACCAGCTCACCTACTACACCGGTGCGGTGAAGATCGTGTACGGCTATATCCCCGGGCTCCTGAAGGCCGAGTACCACCTCCACACAGGAACCGACGCCGAGACCTTCTCCGACCTGCTCCTCGACCTCCACGGGGCCCTCCCGCCCACCCTTGCCATCATGGACGCTGTGGTGGGGATGGAGGGGCAGGGGCCCTCGAACGGGAACCCCCGGGAGATCGGCCTCATCCTTGCGAGTGAGAACTGCCATGCCCTCGACCTGGTGGCATGCTCTATCATCGGCTTCGACCCGATGGCGGTCCCGACGGTGAAGAAGGCGGGCGAACGGGGCGTAGGACCCCGTGACCTCGGCGAGGTGCTCATTTCGGGAGAATCCATCGGGAATGTCCGGGTCCAGGACTTTGCGAAGCCCCAAACCATGATCCTCGCGAAGATCCCTCCGTCAGTCCTGCACGCCGTCGGATACCTCTTCGCCGCACGGCCCAGCATAAGGCGCGGGCGGTGCATCTCCTGCGGCAAATGCGCCGAGGGATGCCCGCCGAAGGCCATCCGGTACACGAAGGGCGAGATCCCCTCCATCCGCTACCGGCACTGCATCCGTTGCTACTGCTGCCAGGAGCTCTGCCCCCAAGGTGCCGTTGAGGTGGCGTACCCGTGGATACGGAGGGTGGTGGGCGGGTGAGGGGGTATCGCTGGATCTTGCAGATTCAGGAAAACTCTCAAGGAAAACGATACCTCAACATTCCGAATCTAGCTTAGTGAAATTTGATTCCTCATTTAGGTTATTCACGAGGAGACACATTCATGGTGATTGGGTAATACACATCGGAAAAAAAACGAAAAATATTGAAGAGCAGACGCTTGATGGAGGCATTGTTCAGGTCTTTAAAAATAAGGAATCCGAGAGAGAACGGGTTATTCAGATGAGACAGTCCCATACGGAGAGGATGGGGATCAATAGGGGACGCGGTGGAGGTGGACCCTCAGCTTGTACATTGATTCATTAGATGCTATATGTTAAAAATTAGTGATGTATTTTGAAGAAGAATCCCCCGGAAAATAATGCATTTTAAATTAACAAGAATCGTAATCTTTAAATATGGACTTTAGGTAAGTACGTGTGTTGCCATACGTACCAGGGTGATCGTGAGGTAACTCCATCTGCAGAAGAGAACCAACGGAGAAAAGCACTGAAATGGAGGAGGATTTTAGTATGAAAAAGAGTGAGAAGCAAACAAACCTAAGCCAAAACCTGAACCATATTTGCCCTTGTCTGTTGATTTTATTCGTCCTAATTATCCTTTCGGGTTGTATTGACCTTGGGAACCTTATCGATCTCAGGACGCCTGCACAAAAAGCTGCTCAGGCAATAGATGATGTACTCGTAACTGCTGACTTTAATTCTGCCCAGTGGCGAGCTGAAGTCGACAAATTGGCAACAAAACTCGACACGATAGAATCAAATGCAGCCCAGGATGTCAGAGATATCCTGGCAAAAACTATTGCTACAACGGGAACGGAGATCCGATGTAATGTTGATTTCATACATGAACGTACAAGACAGGACCTCCAGAGGCTTTCAGATATACTGAGAGGGAAACCAACCACCCCGCCATTACCCACATTTTGTCAGGTTGTGCCCTCCGGTGTTGACATGAATCACCGCCCCAATTTTGTAGAGTTTTATGGATATGATTTCAAACTCAGGCAACGGGATGGCAATAGTCCCGGCGGGTACAATGAAACAAAAAGGGTGAACGCGTTCCTCACCTATGATGGGGGTCAGATTCCCCTGGACTCGTGGATAGACATGCCGACGCACTATTTATTGACAATAAAAACATCTCAAAGCGATACGATCCCTATCTGTAATAAAGAAAACCGCCATATCGTATTGAGATCGTATGATGGAATCGAACTGAGTTCAATAGGCGTGGCCAAATTCACGTGTCCAACAGCCCCGCCGGCACCATCACCACAACCTGAAAAATCGTTCTATACCGTGTCAGACTCCTATGGCTGGAGTTTCCCGGACCCTCTGGGACATACAACGAATCGCGAATATGGCGGTGCATGTTCCGCCGGGTATCACCGTAGCAGGTATATGGTCACCGCGGAGAGCATATCCGGTGGCGCCGGTTGCTACTTTGATCACTGGGTGAGCAATGATGAGTATATGTGTAAGATCAATGTCCGTTTCTGGTACGACGTTGGAGGGAGCGTAAAATGCAACATCAATATATTCCAGGCGGGAGATGTTCCGCCAACTCCCCCAACCCCGCCATGTCCGTGCTGGTAAAAATCCAGCCTTTTTTTCCTGGCGATTCCTTGAGGAAGTATTTGAAAAGATGAAGGTAAATCCATGAGATATACTTGAAAATAAACTGTGGGTGAAGGAAAAACTCACTAATCTTCAGGTTGTGAAATAGAGATTTTCGCTCTGGGCTTAGGAAAACAAAAATGATTTTTATGATAGCATATCTGATGGAGTGCATCTTGATAGCGCGCCGATCTCCTGTCATGGTATCAAAAGTGATAGGTTGCATAACTGCAGATACCTATCACCCAAAACAACAATGCGAGGGGATGAATTTGAACCGCTAGATATCCAAATTCGCCTTAAAAGAACTAATATTTTATTTAAACCGAAAATGGTGGGCCTTCTATCCGGACTCACCACCCCTTGATCTCCGACCTCCCCTTCCGGTCTCCAGAGTAGGAGGGCAGCTTAAACACCCTCCCTGTCACGAGGGGCGCCCCGACATTGACAAACAAGAACACGACAACAAGCACCGAGTAGAGGGGGTTTGCAAGGACGCCGACAGCGAGGGCCACCGAGAGCATCAGGAGGCCGTATTCGGACATGGAGATGAGGCCGGAGCCGACCTTCACCGCCTCGACCAGGGAGAAGTTCAGGAGCACCATGGGGACGGTGTAGGCGATGAACCGGATTGCCGTGATGGCGGCGAGGAGGATGAGGACGAGGACCGCGTTCCCCGCGACAGCCGCGAGGGAGACGGCGAGGCCGAGGGAGGCGAAGAAGACAGGGATAAAGAAGGCCTCGCCGAGGTCGCCCATCTTCTTTAAGATCGCCTTCGACTGCTCGGTCCTGCTCACGAGGACCCCGACGAGCATGTACCCGAAGTAAGAGGTCATCCCCACGGCCTCCGTGACTGCCGCCGCGGAGAACGCGAGGACCAGGATGAGGGCGATCAGGACTTCGTCGAGCCTGAGCACCTGGAAGAGGTTGAAGAGCCAGTTGATGAACGAGGAGCCGATCCGGCTCATCACGGCAAAGGTCCCGATGATCATGAGGGCCAGCTTGAGGACCGGTTCGACTGAGAACTGGCTGTACTGGAGGACGTTTGTCACCGAGGAGATCAGGAGGAGCTCGATAATCCCGTTCACGATCTGGAGGCCGATGACCGCCTGCCCCTCCCTGCTCGAGATACCGTTGATGGAGAGCAGCGTCCTCGCAGAGATTGCCGTGGAGGAGCCGAAGATGGCCGCCCAGATGACCAGGGTCTGGTTCACCGTGAGGTTGAGGATCGGGAGGAGGGTGATCAGGAGTGCGTAGATGATCACCGCCGAGACCGCCTGGGCGAGGACCAGCTTCTCGATCTCCCTCTCGATGGAGGAGAGGTCGATGGAGATCATGGCAAGGAGGATCATGAACATGATCCCGAGCTGGGCCACGAGCTGGACGGTATCGGAGGCCTGGAGGTCCAGGAAGAAGGGGGTGCCCTGGAGGTTCACGAAGATAGCCCCCATGATGATCCCTGCCAGGAGTTCACCGGAGAGGGAGGGCTGGCGGAGCTTCAGGAGGAACGCCCCCCCGATCTTTGCACCGAGGAGGAGGATCGCGATCTCCCAGAGCCCGAAGTTCACCCGCAGCCCCGCCTTTCCCTTTTTCCCTTCCAACAGTGTTAACGCATCCATTTCCTGATCTGACCATTCTTCATCTCTCAAGATGGCGATTGGTCAAAATTGCTGCGTTCAACACTATAGTTGTCGAAAAAGAGACCTAAAGGTATCTGATGGCACCCGGTCCTGTCCCGGCCCCTACACGAGGAGGCCGGTATTCCCGATCCTCACCCGAAAGAGGTGGCGCCGGGCGGCTTCCAGGCAGCCGAGGGCCTCGGCTCTCTCCAGGAGGGGGAGGTCCTGCATCCGGAACCTGGGGGAGAAGGCGAGGAGGGAGTAGGGGATGGCGGGATCGAGCCCGGCGAGGAATTGGGCGATCTCCTCCACCTCGGTCACGGCGACGTAACCGGGGATGAGGAGGGTGCTCACCGAAAGAAGCGGAGGGTCGGGGCGTTCGGCAGCAAGAGCAGAAAGCCGCTCCACGTTCCGGAGGGTGGTCCGGTTGGATACCCCGCAGAGGGCGAGGTGGAGGGGCTCGTCGATGGCTTTCAGGTCGACCTTCATGGTCCCGCCGCTCTCCAGGGAGAGACGGGCCGCCGCCTCCATGAGACGGGGCGAGGAGGAGCCGTTGGTCTCCCAGCAGATCCTCAGGATACCGCCCGAATTCTCCATGGCCATCCGGGAGGCCGCGAGGGCATGCTCCACCTGGGGAGCCGGGTCCCCGCCGAAATAGCAGATACAGGAGGTCCGGTCGTCGACGGCCACCGCCAGATCCCGGGCGCTCATGGCAGGGCCCCGGGCAGCGGTGAGGTGCCGGTAATGCCAGTTCTGGCATCCGAGGCAGTTGAAGGTGCAGGCCCCGTAGAAGACCGCCAGGTTGGCGTACCCGTACTCAGGGCCGGGGGCACGGGCATACCGCGGATAGCCGGCCCCGCATCCTCCGGCGCAGACATCGATGGAGACGCAGTTCGTGGGCAGGGGATCATGATACCACTGGAGGATGCCCCGGTCCGGTGTCCCGGCCAGGTGGACCAGATTCCCGCCCTGGTTCGTGCGGAGGCCGCAGTAGCCGAGCCCTCCCGGCGGGATCCGGCACCCGTTCCCGCAGATGGTACAGGGTACCCCGTCGTGGGCCTTCGGGGGCACCGGCGGGAGGCCGAAGGCCGCCTTCACCCTCCCGTGGACCTCCATGGCGAGGGGCAGGGCTTCCTCCGGCCTTGTCCTGATGCACTCCCCGCAGATCCCGAGGGCCCGCGAGATCCGGTGCGACGAACGGCCGCAGAGCCGGCAGCGGCTTATCCCTTCCTGACTTCCTCCCGTCACGGGAATCCTCCCATCACGCCTCCGGGCGATCTCACCATCCTTACATCCTGCATGGCAAGTTCTGACCCGCCGCTCCTGCAATGGCCGCAGGGTGTCGATTCATACCCTCCCCACCGGCATGAGGTAGAGGGGTTCCTCCCCGGAATCCAGGCCGAGGAGATCACCCACCTTCCGGTCATCGAATGCCCCGATGGTAACCGTCCCGAGATCCAGGGAGGTTGCCTGGAGGTAGACGTTCTGGGCGCAGTGCCCTGCCTCCATGTGGACATAGCGGATTCCCCTCTCCCCGTACTTGCCCGTGGTCCTGTTTGCAAAGGCAGTGATGACGAGAACCGCAGGGGCATCCTCCACTGCCCCCTGCCCAAGGGCAGCAGCGGAGAGCTCCCTTCGGAGATCCCCTCCACGGATGCTCGAGAGGGTATGGGTGGAGGGATGATACCGGTAGATGCCGGGAACGAGATCCGTTACCTCGCCTGCCACCACCAGGATCTCCAGGGGATAGAGGGCCCCTGCCGATGGAGCAGTCCGGAGCCCTCCGGCTCCGGTGATGCCCTGGCCTGCCCAGAGAAGCTGGCCGATCTCCTCAAGGGTGAGGGACTCCTCGCGGTAGGATCGCACTGATCTCCGCTGCAGGAGGGCCGCTTCGAGGGAGGTTTCGCTCTCCCTCCGGGGCTGCGGGAGGGCGATCTCCGATCCGGGTGCAGCCCCGCCGGTGGAGTGGGATCCCTGCCCGATCCAGACCATGACGCCCACAACACCGGTGGCGATGATGAGGAGACCTGCAGCAAGGAAGAGGCGCCTCTCCATACCCACCCCTCCGCCCTCCACCTCCTTGACCTTTTCGCCCTGCCACCGGATCCCCTCACCCCGCCCACCCCACACTTTTATGGGGAATCATCATCGAATACCCTTCATGCGCGTGGTATTTCTCGGGACGAACGGCTGGTACGACACCACAACAGGAAATACCCTCTGCACCCTCCTCGACGCCGGGCCATGGAAGATCATCCTGGATGCAGGAAACGGCCTCCGCAGGATCGAGGGGCCCCTGGGGGATCGCGACCACCCGGTCCACCTCTTCCTCTCCCACTTCCACCTGGACCACGTGGCCGGCCTCCACATCCTCAACCGCTTCACCTTCCCCGGCGGGCTCTCCATCTGGGGTCAGCCCGGGACGGAGGAGACCCTCGCCACGCTCCTTGCGCCTCCCTTCACCTTCTCGTTCCGGGACCTGCCCTACCCTGTCAGGATCAATGACCTCTCCGAAGGGACTCATGCTCTGCCCTTCCCGGTCACCTGCAGGTACCTTCCCCATGCCTCACCCTGTTTCGGGTACCGGTTCGAGCTGGAGGGGAAGACCATCGCCTACTGTACAGATACCGGCCCGAGCCCGGCGGTTGTCGACCTCGCGAGGGATGCCGACCTCCTCATCGCAGAGTCCGCCCTCCGGCCCGGCCAGGAGAGCGAGGGTTGGCCCCACCTGAACCCGGAGATGGCGATCGCGATGGCGAGATCCGCGGGCGCCCGACGGCTCGCCCTCACCCATTTTGATGCCTGGGCTTACCCGACACTGGAGGAGCGGGTCCGGGTGGGGGAGGAGTTCCGTGAGATCTTCCCGGGCCTCACCATCGCAACAGACGGCCTGGTGCTGGAACTATGAACGAGTCCCCCGGCTCAATGGCATCTCTCAGTAAGAGGCTTGTAGTGGTCGAGGGGGACATCACGGATCAGAGGGTGGATGCCATCGTGAACCCGGCCAACCCCTCGCTCCTCGGGGGCGGCGGGGCGGACGGGGCGATCCACCGGGCCGCTGGCCCCGGCCTCCGGGAGGAGTGCCGGGCCCTCGGCGGCTGCCGGACGGGTGAGGCAAAGATCACGGGTGGACACCGGCTCCCTGCCAGGTTCGTGATCCATACCGTCGGCCCCGTCTGGCACGGGGGATCCGAAGGTGAGGACGGTCTCCTCGAGGGCTGCTACCGTTCATGCCTTGCCCTCGCGCAGGAGAGGGGGCTCTCGTCCATCGCCTTCCCGGCCATCAGTACCGGGGCGTACGGCTTCCCCTTCGAGCGGGCCGCGGGGATCGCGGTGGCAGCGGTCCTGGAAGCCCTTCCGGATATGCCTTCCATCGTGCAGGTGATCTTCGTCTGCCACGGGAGGGAAGCCGCCGCGATCTACCGGAGGGTTATCTCCGAACTGCTCCCGCAGGGACCCGGGGAGGGTGCCTCACCTGATCGGAAGGCTTTCGACCGGATCGAGGCCCATCTCCTGACCATCGAGAGCGCCTATGGCATCCGGATCTCGAACTTCACCTGGGTCATGGACCGGATAGCCGAATCAACAGGGGACGAGCGGGAGATCCTTGCCATCGCGACGGCCATCTCAAGTTTCGTGGCCATGAATCTCTGTCCACCTGAGATGGAGATCCCCGGAAAGTTCCTGGATCAGGCCATCGGGCGGTTCACCAGGACTGGACGGGAGCCGGGAGGCTGAGAGGATCGATCAGGCCTCGGCCCCGGTGCATAACAGGGCATAATCCATATATAGGAACATCCCCCTCACTCTCTTGCATATCCCATCCACGAGATGCACCAACGGAGGTTTTTGGCATGAAAGCGAAGAAAGGCAGCAAAGCACAGGGAAAGGGCGCCCCGAAGCGGTGGCGCTGCAAGCTCTGCAATTATATCTACTCCCCCCAGATCGGTGAACCCCACAACGGGATACCCATGGGGACTGCGTTCGAGGACCTCCCTGACACCTACGTCTGCCCGGTCTGCGGCCAGGCAGGAAAGGGGAAGGTCGGGAAGTGGGGTTTCGAGGAGTGGGTCCCGACCAGGTTCGTCTGCAAGGCGTGCGGGTACATCTACGACAAGGCCCGCGGAGAGCCCCACCATGGGATCAAGCCGGGCACGGCCTTTGCCGATCTCCCCGATGACTATGTCTGCCCCGTATGCGCCATCGACCCGAAGCTCACGAAGGACCTGGGCAAGGTGGGGAAAGAGGGCTTCGAGCCGATCCTGCTCTGACGTTGCAGGGGAACGGATTGCAAAAAATCCTCGCAGGACTGGTGGTGGTAGGCGCCCTCCTGCTCGTAGGATGCACCTCCTCCGGCCCGGTCAATCCCGGACCAGGCAACGGTACGGGGGCCGATCCCGCCGGCACATCATGGGTTCTGTCAGCCATGCTGGACGCGGGAGGGAACATGGTGCATGTGCCCTCCCGGCCGCCGGTGACCCTGGAATTCAGGGACGGGGGGGCCCTCGGGGGCTCGGGCGGCTGCAACCTGTACGGCGGGTCGTACGAGAGGACCGGCCTGAGGATCACCATCGGCCAGGTCTTCAGCACGCTGATGTATTGTGAAGAGGCGGGGGTAAGCGAACGGGAGTCCGTGTACCTCGGGCGTCTCGGGGAGGTCCGGATGTTCCGGATCGATGGCGATTCCCTCCGGTTCTTCGATCAAGTTGGGAAAGAGGTGCTGGTCTTTGCCCGGGCATCACCCGTGGTGGCAAGGCCCCTTTCCGGCACCCCGTGGGTGCTCGAATCCATGGCCTCCGGGAAGGATGCGGTTGTCTCGGTGATTGCCGGAACGAAGATCGACGCCGTATTTACCGAAAACGGATCGGTATCCGGCTCTTGCGGCTGCAACCAGTATTTTGCCTCGTACACGAGCACCCGGAGTTCCCTCACCCTCGGCCTGGTGGGATCGACAAAGAAGTTCTGCGGCGACCCTGCCGGGATCATGGGGCAGGAACAGACCTTCCTTTCGCTCCTCGCCCATGTGAGCGGGTTCTACATCAAGGGAGACCAGCTCGTACTGGCAGATACCGAAGGAAAGGGGCTCCTCTGGTTCCGGGCTGGTACCGGATCCTAGTGGATGCACAAGGATTGTCCCTCGGCCTGGCAGCGTAGCACTGATTCCGGGATTACATTCAGGCGAGAAAAAGGAGGTACCGGGGGGTTGATGATCCGGTAATACCCGCCGGGCACCCACCCCTTCAGGATTGCTGCCCACTGGCTGGCTTTTTTTGATCCTTCTATCCCACGAGGAACACGAACTCGAGGAAGGTGTCGAAGTTCCGCAACACCGAAGGATCCATCCCCTCGAAGACGAACGTCCGCTTGCTCTCGCCGAAGTGCCCGCCGGTCCGCTCAAAGATGGCTGGTTTCTCCCGGTCGAACGCAAACATCCTCCGGACAGGACCGTGCCCGCCCCCCTCGCCCTCGACGATCCCATCGGGCTCGAAGAGAAATCCCCGGAGGAGTGTCCCGTACTTCCCCCCTTCCCGCTCGAGGATCCGGTGTTCCCCGGGCTCGAAAAGGTAGGTTGACTTCCTCTTCCCGTACGGGCTCATATCCCACTCGATGGCATGGTCGATCTCAAAGGTGACGGTCCGGATCACCTTGCCTTCCCTGCCTCCTTTCCTCTCGGTGAGCGTCTTCCCGTCGCTCTCGTACCAGAGAGACCTCTTCACCTTCCCGAGCCTGTCCCCTTCGTGCTCCGTGATCCCGTCGCTCTCGTAGACGAAGGTCCGGAGAACCTTCCCGAAATTCCCCTCCCGTTCCGTGACTCTTCCCCGTATCATGGCTAATCAGCTCCCGGCTGGACTTTCACCAGGAGATTCGATGACGTACTTTGTGAGGGTTATGGTAAATATCTTCTCTTTTCCCTGGTACGGGTGCCTCCTTTCGCGGGGATGAGGCAGTTCCACGCGTTCCCCATCAGATCCTCCCTCCCGGCCAGGGTGAGGCCTTCCCTGACGAGGGCTTCCTTTGCCGGGTCCCGGTAGTGGAGGAGGGCCCGCTGGATCTCTTTCTCCCTCCCCCTCGGCACATGAACCTCCTCGCCTGTCAGCGGGTCGATCCCTGTGTAGTACATGCAGGTTGCCGCAGTCATGGGGGTAGGGGTGAAGTCCTGGGCCTGCTCGGTATAGAGGGACTCGTCCCTGATGTACTCTGCGAGGGTGATCATATCCGCGATGGTGGAGCCGGGGTGGCTGGACATGAAGTAAGGGAGGAGGTACTGCTCCTTCCCGAGGCGCCGGTTCACCTCGTAAAACCCCCTTCGGAAGGCATCGAAGGAACGGCGGCCAGGCTTTTTCATGAGGGAGAGGACACGGGGGGCGATATGCTCGGGTGCCACCTTCAGGTGCCCGCCGACATGGTGCCTGCAGAGTTCGGTGAGGTACTCCAGGTCCTCCAGGTCGATGAGGTCGTGGCGTATCCCGCTCGAGACAAAGACCTTCCTCACCCCGGGAACCGCCCGGATTCTCCTGAGGAGGGCGAGGTGGGCCTTCTCCCCCGAGACAAGGCTCCCGCAGTCAGGCCCGCAGGTGCGATCCTCACAGGACCCGTGGGAGGCCCACCTGGGGCAGGTGAAGCCATACATGTTGGCCGTGGGCCCGCCGAGGTCCTGGATCACCCCCGCAAAGCCTTCCATCTCCACCAGGCGCTTCGCCTCCCGGACGAGGGACTCCGCCGACCTGCTCTGGATGATCCTCCCCTGGTGGTGCCCGATGGCGCAGAAGGAGCAGCCGCCAAAGCAGCCCCGGTGGCTGACCAGGGAGAACCTCACCGGCTCGAGTGCAGGCACCTCCTCCCGGTACGACGGATGGGCGCGGCGGCTGTACGGGAGCTCGTAGATCCGGTCCAGCTCCTCGCTCGAGAGGGGGAGGGACGGGGGGTTCTGGATGATCACGGTCTTCCCATGGTCCTGGGCAACCCTCTTTCCCCGGACCGGGTCCTGCTCCCCTTCATGGAGTGCAAACGCCCGGGCATAGGCTGCCTTATCCTTCGCCACCTCCGCGTATGACGGGAGGATGACCTCATCCCTGGGTTCCATCCCACGGAAAGCCCTGGGCGCGACCCGGTAAGCGGTTCCCCGGATACCAGTCAGGTCCTCGATCCCCTCTCCGCCAGACAGGCGGCGGGCGATCTCCACCACCTGCCGCTCGCCCATGCCGTAGACGAGGAGGTCAGCCGGGGCATCGGCGAGGATGGACCTCCGCACCCTGTCAGACCAGTAGTCATAGTGGGCGAACCTGCGGAGGCTCGCCTCCAGCCCGCCGAGCACGATGGGGATCCCGGGAAAGAGGGCATGGAGCCGGTCGGTATAGACGATGGCCGCCCTGTCAGGGCGGCGGGGGATGCCCCCGGGGGAATAGGCATCGGTCCGCCTCCTCTTTCTCGCTGCGGTGTAATTGTTCACCATCGAGTCGACGGTGCCGGCTGAGACCCCGAAGAAGAGGCGCGGGGCGCCAAGCCTCCTGAAGTCCTCGCCCGAACGCCACTCAGGCTGTGCAAGGATCCCGACGTGGTAGCCCTCGGCCTCGAGCACCCGGCCGATGATGGCGGTGCCGAATGACGGGTGATCCACGTAGGCATCCCCGGAAACAAGGATGATATCAAAGGCCCCGATCCCCTGCTCCTCTGCCTCTGCAAGGGACACGGGAAGGAAAGGTTGGGAGGGGCGGGTTCTCTTCATGAGGGCGTCCGGTACGGGGAAGGTATGATCCTGTCAGAAGAAGGTTCGGGGAAGGGGGGGCTTCAACCTTCCCACGCCCTGAAAAAAGGGGGCGAAGAGGTCAGAAAAACCGCTCGAACCGGTCCTTCTTCGCCTTGCAGACAGGGCAGATGTCCGGGGGCCCGTCCCGGGCGCAGAGATACCCGCAGACCCGGCACCTCCAGATGGGATACGGGAGGGAGAGGGTCACCGAGGTTGTTCCCTGCAGGGGGGCTCTCGTCCTGGCCTCTGGCGGCGGGCGGCGCTCGGGGATGGAGCCTGCCTTCTTCCTGCCAGCGAGAACGTCGTCGGAGACATAGAGAGCGCAGTAACAGGCCCCGTATTCGCCCAGGTCAGGGTCCCGGTAGTCGCAGGGACAGATGATGTCCAGGTCCTCCTTCTTCTTTCCCGCTGCGAGCCTGCACGGGCAGGACATGTAGCCATAACGCTTCGTGTTGATGAGGAGCCCGCGGACGAGCCCCCTGACGAACGGCTGGTCAGGGTTGAGGTGGTAACCCCCTTCCTCGGCCTCGCGGTTGAGCCGCTGGTGGAGGGCCGTGATCTCCTTGTCTGAGACTTCAGAAACATCAGTCATGCTACTGCCTCCCGGATCTGCTCTTCCTGGTACCCGATGATGCACTTCTGGCCATTGATGACGAGGATAGGCACAGAGCCGGTCTGGCCGCATATCCTGATGGAGTCCATGACCTGGGCGGTCTCGGCCTCGTCGAGGATGTTCAGGTCAACCCAGTAGTAATCGACGCTCAGGTTCGCGAAGAGCTCCTTCTCCTTCATGCACCAGGGGCAGGTGCTCCTGCCGACGAGGAGAAGAACCCCATGGTCACTCCCGGTGACGTGCACCATCTTCGCCTGGAGGCCTGCGGGGGTGGGGGTGGGGGCCGCTCCTCCCTGATGAGACGTTGCGGTGCAGCCGGCCAGGAAGATGAGCCCTGCCGCAAGGAGGAGGGCGCAGATCAGACCCCGGCTGAAGCCGGACCCGGTTGGAGATCCCCTCATTGCAATGCCTCCTTGAGCTGCTCCTCCCTGAACCCGACGATACATTTCTCGCCGTTGATGACCACGGTAGGGAAGGAGCACTTGGGGTTGAAGCGCTTCACCTCGTCGAAGGCCTTCTCCATTTCGGCCCTCGGGAGAAGGTCGACGTACATGTACGAGAAGTCCACCCCCATGCTGGTGAGGAACTCCTTGGTCTTCGCACACCACCCGCAGGTGGAGAGGGCATAGAGGATGACCTCGCCCTTCTTCTTCGTCCCCTTCACATGAACGAACTCCATAAAAGTCACCCGTGATCCCGTTTCAGCTGTTGATCTATCGTCTGGCGGTGATATGAGCCTGCTGGTCACCTCCTTGATTCCAGACCGGGGAGCTGGATCGCCTGAGTTAACGGAGAGCTGATAACTTCCCCTGTTTCATAACCTTCTTTATATTTAAGGGCTATTATCCTTAGGTAATCATGGCGAAGGGTGTTCCCGGGAAGAAGGGAGTTTCACGCGGGGTGAACGATGTCATCACCATCCTGAACGGGTACGATACCTTCCACTGGTCCCGCGAGACCCTCGCGCGGGTGGCAGACTTCATGATCCTCCTTGCGGTCATCACCCTCGCCGGAGTCCTCTGGAACCGCGTCCCTCTCTCGGTGGGGAGCGCCGCCGGGTTCCAGGTGATCGATCTCTCCCTCGTCCTCTTCGGCCTCTCTGCCTGTATCTTCGCGGTCTTCCGGGCCGTCCTCTTCATGATCGAGGACTACATGGAGAAGGCCGTTAACGGCGTGCAGGGGATAAAGACCGGCCAGTTTCCCTCGGGTGGCAGGAAGAACCTGAAGAAGGCCATCGACTCGGTCTCTTCGCGCCTCCAGGACTCCATCACCCTCTGGTGGACCGCCCGGATCATCGTCATCCGCGCGGCCTTCGTGATCATCCCCGGTGTCCTCTTCTATCTCCTGGGGATCGCGAACCTGGTCATGTACCTGGTGGGAAAAGGGATGTTCCCGGGCGTGTGAGGCCTGGCAGGGGCTGGATGAGCCCGGGACCTTCGCTCCCGGTGTCGTTTACCTCACCCGAGACCGGGAAGGCCTCCATCTCCCCGCCAGGGTACGGGGCAAGGATCCCTTTCAGTTCAGTGGGCCCGACAGAGCCTGGCATGATCCAGGTCTCCTCTTTCTCGCGGGGGAGGATAGCCGGCATGCGATCATGGAGACCGGCAACAAGATGGTTCGGCCCCGTGGTGACGATGGTGAAGGTCGCGAGGTCACCCCCTGCGGGATCCCATCGGGTCTCGTAGAGGCCGGCAAAGGAGAAGAGGGGGGTGGTTTTCAGGCGGATGTAAAAGGGCACTTTCCTCGACCCCTCCTTCTTCCACTCGTAGAACCCGCTTGCAGGGACGAGGCACCGGTTTTTCTGGACAGCACCCCGGAAAGCGGGCTTCTCCAGGAGTGTCTCTGCCCGTGCGTTGATCATCGCCCGCCCCGCCGCGGGATCCTTCGCAAAGGACGGGATAAAACCCCAAATCATGGGGACAGCACGATTCCGGTCGTCACGGATGATGACCGGGACCTCCTGCCCGGGCGCCACGTTGTAGCGCGGGCTTATCTCCGGGCCGGCCGGGAGGCTGAAGCGCTCATGGAAGTCGATGGTGGGAACGATGGTGAACCGGCCGCACATGGTGAGGATCTCCCCCTCTCCCGCGATATACCCTCCCAAAGGATCAGGTCGGAGGGCCGGATCCCCCGAGGATCTCCCGGATCCGTTCGAGCGCCTGTATCGCATCCATCCTTTTCAGGTCCACTGCCCCCTTCTCCACCCAGCGGGCGAACCGGGCGAGCGCCTCCGGATCAGCGGATCCCTTCGCCTCCCTGACCAGCCGGGGATAGGTCCGGTCCGGGTAATAGAGGGATGAGGCTGCGGAGAAGAGGATATCCCGTGTCCCGTGATCGATGACCCCTTCCTCCTCTGCCCGGTCCAGGGTGGCCCGGATGTTCACCAGGGGTTCTGATAATGCGATGCCCGACTCGGGATCGAAGGCCAAGGCTACCTCGTCGTCCGAGACGAGGACCCCGTCGCGGTACATCCGATAAACCTCGCCCACCCCCTCCATCCCGAGGGTATGGAGCTCCGCAGCCCTGAGCGCTCCCATGCTCGAGGCACCCACCACGCGGACCCCGCCCTTCAGGGCCCCGAGGATCTCACGGTGCCCGACAGAGGACTCCTGGAAGAAGACCCCGTCGATGAGGCCGATGACCCGCGCCCCCTCGAAGACCGCCCTCGTGATATCGCCACGCGCCGCCGGGGGCCGGTAGTCAGCCCCGAGGATGGCGAGGGCTGCCCGCCGGTCAAGGCTTGGTCCGAGAAAGACGACCGCGCTCTGCATCCCTGCACCGTGCCCCAATCCGTTCATTGTCCATGGCATAGACCTCGAGACCCGGGACCACGACCCGCACAACGGGGACACCGATCTCCTCCCGGGTGAGGTCGGCGACGAGGACCCGGTCCAGGCCAGCCTTCCCGAGGGCCGATACGATGGCCGCGATGTCCTTCAGGAAGTCATCGTTCTCCGCCGAGGGGAGGGCCGAGAAGGGGACCTCGGAGTCGGCCTCGAACCAGTAGCGGTTCATCCTCCTCACCCTCTCGTAGCCCATCCGTGTGCGGAGGTCGGCACTCGTCGTATCCTCCCGTGCCCCGTGGATCTGGGTGAGCCGGCTCTGGGCGACCTCGGTGAGGGCGCGGAGGAACGCGATCCTCGCCGAGGTGTGGGTGCCCATGCCGATGGTGAGGAGGCGCGGGTCACGAAGGAGGGCGTCATCTGCAACCGCTGCGCAGGTCGGGATCCCGAGGTCGCTCGTGATGTCCCGGACCTGGACCTCCACCTTCGCATCGGCGAACTTCCTGAGGAGCTCGGCAGGAAGCCCTTCCGGGGGGTCGGTGATCCGGGGGCCCGGCCTCTTCGTCACCTCCACGAGGGACCAGGCATCCCGCTCCACGATCTCGGCGAGCCCGTGGAAGACGGCCTCCTCCCTCGTGTTCCCGGAGGCAAGCCCGTTCGTGTTCGTGCGAAAGAGGGGCGGGCAGCCGCGGGGGAGCGGGTGGAAGACCGCATGGGCAGGCACGAATACCCCGGCATCTGCAACGATGTCCCAGGCCTCGGCCCAGGGGAGCCGGCCATCGGGATCGGATCCCCTGGGGAGGTTCAGGGACCTCGGGTCCACCGCCCCGCCTTTTGCCGCCATCTCGGGATAGGTCCCGAAGCTGATCTCATGGTCGTGAATCTCGGCGGAGTAGCGCTCGATCCCCTCCATCACCGCCGATACCCGTGCCTCGGTGGGGGTCG
Organism: uncultured Methanomicrobiales archaeon; assembly: GCA_964551875.1. Lineage (GTDB taxonomy): Archaea > Halobacteriota > Methanomicrobia > Methanomicrobiales > JACTUA01 > JACTUA01. Next base: position 34,156 of record CAZKEV010000016.1, read on the forward strand.
CTCCCTTGCCGTTGTAGACCGAGACCGCTCCCTCCTGCGCAGTGGGCCTGATGGAAGAGAAGACCGGTATCCCGATCCGGTCCAGGTTCGTGATATCGGCCACCCGGGTGATCCCTGCCACCGGTATCTTCTCCGAGACCCTTGCAAGGGTCTCCTCGGGGGAGATCGCCCGGTGGGTCTCCTCACGGTAGGCTTTTTTACAGGGCGAGAGGGTGATCCTCACTCCCTCTCCCCCTCCACCCAGGAACTTCCGTCGCTCCGAATCTCCTTCTTCCAGATAGGGACCCCTGCCTTGATCATCTCAATGATGTACCGGGAACCCTCATAAGCCTCCTTCCGGTGCCCGGCACCCACGATGGTGACGAGAATATTATCGCCGACGCGGAGGCGCCCGATCCGGTGGATGATGTCAACGGATAACAGGCCGAACTTCTTCCGGGCATCCTCCGCGATCCGCTCGAGCTCCTTCACCGCAACGTCCCGGTAGGCCTCGAGTTCCATCTCCCTGATATCGTCATCCCGCACGATCCCGTCGAACACGACGATGGCGCCCATGCCCCGCTGCTTCGCCCGGTCGATCAGGGCCCCGATATCGACATCCCCGGTCTGGATCGAGATCATGGGTACCCGCCCTCGCTTAACCGCCGGAGACAGGGGGAAAGACCGCTATCTCGTCCCCGTCGGCGACCTTTGTCTCCTCTGCGTCTGCTGCTTCGACCCGCTTCCCGTTCCGCATCAGGATCACGAACTCGCGGAAGGCTCCATGCCCGTCAAAGATGGCATCGTGCCCCTCCGGGCTCCTCCGGGCGACCTCCCTGATCAGGGCGGCAAGGCCTGTCCCGGATACCGGTTCGACGATGATATCGGTCCCGAGGAGTTCCCGGAACCGTGCAAAGAACCGGACCCTGACCTTCACTCCCTCTTCCTCCCAGCCCCTTTATCCCGGATGGTGCCGCATACCACGCAGCAGGGGTTCCTCTCCACGCAAATCTCGCTTGCCTGGGCCTGCATCCCATCCCAGAGGAAGAGCCGGTTCGCCAGCAGATTCCCGGTCCCGAGGAGGAACTTCAGCACCTCGGTCGCCTGGACCATCCCGATCAGCCCGGGGGTCGTGCCCACGACCGGGAAGACCTCCTCGGGGGGCGGCTTCGGGAAGATGCATGAGAGGCATGGGGTCTCCCCGGGGATAATGGTTGTCGCCTGCCCGTACAGGCCGCGGATCGCGCCGTGGAAGAGGGGGATCCCCTTCCCGAGGGCGATCCGGTTCAGGAGGTACCGGGTCGGGTAGTTGTCCATGGCATCGACGATCCCGTCTGCCCTGCCCACCAGCCTCCCCGCGTTCGCCTCATCGAGATGGGCATCGATCGCCCTTATGGTGACATCGGGGTTGATCTCCTGCAGCTTCTCCCCGGCCGACACGGCCTTCTTCTTCCCGATATCGCGATCATAATGGAGGATCTGCCGGTTCAGGTTGGTCTGGTCCACCACATCAGAATCGACGATGGTGAGGGTCCCTACACCGGCCACGGCAAGGTAGATCGCGATGGGTGATCCCAGCCCCCCGGCACCAGCGATGAAGATCTCGGCCTCCTTCAGCCTCTCCTGCCCCTCCTCTCCGAAGAAGAGGATCTGCCGTTTGTACCGTTCACGTTCGCGCCGGGATAACATGCTCACCCTTTCGCCTGAGATTGCGGCTCCAAACCTGTCGGGGGCTCGCATTCGGGTTCTTCGCCGTGTTCATGGGGGGGTCTTCTTCTCCTCCCAGAGGGGGAGGCTGCGTGGTCCACGTACACGATCCGCTGTCCCATAGGCCCCTCCCCTGTGAGCTGAGTTATCCCTCAAAGCATATGATAAGCCCGCTGTTGGAACCAGTGCGGATCCTGGCAAAAATTTATGCCTTCGGGGGTCAATTCACAATTGTGAATGCTCCTTCTTATTGCCTCCGGATTCATGTAAAGGTTGTGCTATGGTGAAGACCCCCTGCCAGCAGATCGTCTGGGATGTGCTCCCGGCCATCAGGGCGGCTCTTGCGGCCGAACTGGTCAGGAACGGTGTGTCCCAGCAGAAGGTGGCAAGGCTCCTCGAGATCGCCCCATCTGCCGTCTCCCAGTACCTCTCCGGGAAACGGGGTTACCGGATCGTCTTCGAAAAACCTGTCGAGAAGCGGATCGGGGAACTCGCCCGGGAGATCAAGGCCGGCGGGGTCCGGGATATCACCGCCCGGATCTGCGCCATCTGCCGGGAGATCAGGGACGACCAAGGGCCCTGCGTGTCCGTGAAGGAGCCCGGACCGTAGCGTTACCCGGGAAGACCGGCAAAGGTTATACCCCATCCCCGTGAAGCTCCTGCAGGATACCGGCTCCAAGGGCCTGGCGGATCATCATGGACCTGAACGGGAAGGAGAATCTCCTCAGGATGAAGATTGGGCAGCGGGGTTCCATGCTCATCGCCTACTCCGGGGGTGTCGATTCCTCGCTCCTCGCCGGAATCGCCCGTGAGGCGCTCGGTGACCGGTGCCGTGCTGTCCTCCTGGAGAGCCCCGTCATTCCCAGGGTCGCCATCCGGCAGGCAGAGGAGACGGGGAGGATGCTCGGGATACCGCTCGAGGTGATCCCCGTTCCCCTCATGGAAGAGGTGTCGTTCCTGGCAAACCCGGCTGACCGCTGTTATTATTGTAAGAAGGTCTCGGCCCGGATCCTGAAGGGGCGTGCCGAAGAGCTGGGGATCACCTGCATCGCCGACGGGATCAGTTCCTCTGATCTCGGCGAACACCGCCCCGGGATCGGTGCAAGCGATGAAGAAGGGATCGTCCACCCGTTCATCGAGGCAGGGATCACCAAGGCCGACATCCGGGCCATTGCCCGGAGACGGGGCTATCCCTTCTGGAACAACCCGTCGGCCGCCTGCCTCTCATCCCGGATCCCTTATGGCGACGAGATCACAAGAGAGAAACTCCTGATGATCGAGGAAGCCGAGGAGCAGCTCCACAACCTCGGGTTCACCCAGGTGAGGGTACGGCTCCATGGTGGGATCGCAAGGATCGAGGTTATCCCTGAAGAGATGGAGAATCTCTTGCAGGAGAGGGCCGTGATCCTGAAGGCCTTCAGATCCATCGGGTTCCGGTATGTGACGATTGACCTTGAGGGCTACCGGACTGGTTCCATGGATGAGGTGCTATGATACCCACGGGGATCCGTGCGGACTTCCCGATCCTCTCGGAGATATGTTACCTGGACAGCGCGGCCACGTCCCTCTCGCCGGAGCCGGTCCTTGCGGCGATGCTCGAGTTCGAGCACGTCTTTCGGGCAAATGTAGGCAGGGGAGTTCACCGCCTTGCCCAGGTTGCATCGCAGAAGTACTGGGACGCCCACCAGAAGGCCAGGAGGTTCATCGGGGCAGAAGGAGGCGAGCTGGTCTTTACCCGGAACACCACTGAGGCGATCAACATGGTCGCCTGGGGGCTCCCGTGGCAGAAGGGAGACAGGATCGTGACCACCCTCCTCGAGCACCACAGCAACCTCCTCCCCTGGATGCGCCTCCGGGACCGGAACGGGATCGACCTCCAGCTCATCACCCCGGCCGCGGATGGCAGCCTGGATCTTGCTTCCTTCGAAACGGCCATCACCCGGAATACACGGCTTGTCGCCATCACCCATGCCTCGAATGTCCTGGGGAACCTGGTCCCTGTCCGGGAGATCGCCGGAATCTGCAGGGACCAGGGGGCCCTCCTCCTGGTGGATGGCGCCCAGTCGGTCCCCCACATCCCGGTGAACGTGGAGCGCCTGGGGTGCGACTTCCTCTGCTTCTCGGGCCACAAGATGCTCGGCCCCACGGGGACCGGTGTCCTCTGGATGAGAAGACCGGATATCGAACCCCTCCTCCTGGGGGGCGGGGCAGTTGAGCAGGTCACCTCGTCGGGATATACCCTCGCTGCAGGCTATGCACGGTTCGAGGCGGGGACGCCGAATATCGCGGGCGCTATCGGTCTCTCCCGTGCCATCGATTACCTCGGAGCTCTCTCGATGGAGGACGTGCAGCGGCACGAGCAGGGCCTCACGCGCCGCATGCTGGACGGGCTTGCCGTGATCGACGGTGTGAAGGTATTCGGGCCCGGTGCGGCAGGAGACCGGATCGGGGTTGTCTCCTTCACGGTCGGGAACCTCCATCCCCACGACGTCGCCACCGTGCTCGACGAAGAGGGTGACATCATGGTGCGATCCGGCCACCACTGCTGCATGCCGCTCGTGGCCCACCTCGGCATTCCGGATGGAACAGTGCGGGCGTCCCTCCACTGTTATAACAACGCCGAGGACGTGGACCGGCTCATCGAGTCGGTCGGCATGATCGCGGGGGGGGCCTGAGGATGTACCGCGATCTCCCCTGCACCCGTGTGGATGAGAAGGGCGTCCATGAGATCACGGATCCGGTGATCGAGGAGGTCCCGGTAACGGTGACCGTGAACGGCCGGCAGGTCGCGACCGCGATGACGAGCCCGGCCGACCTGGAGGAGTTTGCCACCGGTTACCTCTTCACCGAGGGGATCATAAAAGGGAAGGAGGAGATCGAATCCATCCAGGTGGAGAAGGCCAGCGTGAAGGTGATCACAAAGAACCTCCTCAGGGTCATCGGGCCCAGGAAGACTATCCTCTCGGGCTGCGGGGGCTCCTTCTCCTTCCTGGACCCGGCGAAACTCCCGAAGGTCACCTCGTCCTTCTCCATCCCGGCACAGGTGATCTCCCATGCCATGAAGGATCTCCTCCAGTCAGACCTCCACCAGATCACCGGCGGGATTCACATCGTCGGGCTATTCGGCCCCGATGGTGAGATCACCCGTTCCCTCGATATCGGGAGGCACAACGCCCTCGACCGGGTCATCGGCTACGGGCTCATCCATGGTATCGGCTTCGGGCATGCCTATGCCCTCTCGACAGGCCGCATCTCCTCGGAGATGGTGCGCAAGTGCCTGGTGGCCGGTATCCCCCTCGTCGCTTCCCGGGGCGCGACCACCACCCTCGCGGTGAGCCTCGCCGAGAAGAACGGCCTCACCGTGATAGGGTTCGTGCGGGCGGGGAGCATGAATATCTACACGAACCCGCAGCGGGTCACAGGTCCGGGCTGAAGCCGGTAAGGGATTCTTCGTCCCTCTGGAGGAGCCGGCAGGCCTGGCAGAGGCGGCCGGAGGTGGGGACCCTGCAGAGCTCGCATGCCCGGAGTTGTTGTGGGATTCATTTATATTTAAGCTGATAAACCGCGCATCGCGTCTCATTTGAAGTCGATACGCTCACCAGGAGCTATGCCCTCTCCGCGTGGGCTGCCCCCTAGGTTGATGAATACACATTTATTGGTTTACTCGTGTATCAGCATCAGCACGGGCTGGTGGCAACTAGCAGTTAGCTATTGCGATTAGATATGCAACAACCCTGTAATCGGTGGAACGGCTGTAGGAGGAACCGATTACCGCTTTGCCACCCGCAGCCCGTTTCCTACCGCGAGAAGTTCGGAAATCTCATGGAAGATCACCGCAGCCGTTACGCCAAGGACACCGGCAAGTGCAGTCGGGATGAGGACGGCGAGCACTGCAAGCGAGAAAACGATATTCTGTGTGGAGATGGCCCGGGCCTTTTTCCCGAACGCGATGGCCTCCGGCACCTTTGACAGGTCGTCGGCCATCAGGGCCACATCTGCCGCTTCAATCGCCGCATCAGTCCCGATCGTCCCCATTGCGATACCAACGGTGGCCCGGGCGAGGGCCGGGGCATCGTTGATGCCGTCGCCGATCATAGCGACAGCACCATATTGCTCTTTGAGCGTCTCGATTGCTGTGATCTTTCCTTCCGGTTTAAGATCCGCCCTCACCTCATCGATGCCGAGATCCGCTGATACAGCCCGGGCGGTGACTGCATTATCTCCGGTAA
>CAZKEV010000017.1:0-36667 GCA_964551875.1 uncultured Methanomicrobiales archaeon
GCGGTGAAGATCCCGACCTTGGTCCGGATCTCCTCCATCACGGCCGGCGGCACCTCTGAGTCCACGTTCAGGACCATGATCGCCTCCTCGCCCTGCTTGATCCTCCCCACCTGCATGCCGGCGATGTTGATCTTTGCCTCGCCGAGGATGGTGGAGGCGCGTCCGATGACCCCCGGCTTGTCCAGGTGCCGGGAGACGATGACGAATCCCTCGGGGATCATGTCCATGGTGTAGCCCCCCATGGAGACGATCCGGATCCGGTCACGGGTGAAGACGGTGCCTGCCATCGTCTCCTCCATCCGGTCACTCTTGACACGGATGGTGATCAGGTTCCGGAAGCCGGCTGCGTCATCGGTGTGGGTCTCCCGGATCGTGATCCCCCTCTCCTTTGCGATCACCTCTGCGTTGATGATATTCACAGGCATCTGCAGGATGGGGTCCATGAGGCCCTTCAGGGCAATACGGGTGAGGAACCGGGTATTCGGCCCCAGGGACGAGAGCTCACCCCCGTAGGTGATCTCCAGGGACTCGAGCCTCCCCTCGACGAGCTGGATGAGGAACCGGCCCATCTTCTCGGTGAGGACCGCAAAGGGCTCCATCCGCTCGGCATACTCTGCCGGGACCATCGGGGCGTTCACCGCGTACCTGGGCTGCTCGCCCCGGAAGAATCCCACGACCTGGTTTGCCACCGAGACCGCCACGTTCAGCTGTGCCTCGACGGTGCTCGCGCCCAGGTGGGGCGTCACGATGACGTTCTCGAGGTCGAGGAGCGGGGACGAAAGCGGCGGCTCGTCCTCGAAGACGTCGAGGGCGGCACCGGCGACTTTTCCGGCTTTCAGGGCGTCGTAGAGTGCCTTCTCGTCGATGATCCCGCCCCGTGCACAGTTGATGATGCGCACGCCCTTCTTCATCATCGCGAACTTCGCGGCATTGATGAGATGAGTGGTCTCCGGGGTGAGGGGGGTGTGGACGGTGATTACGTCTGCGTGCCGGATGACGTCGTCGAGGGCCATCAGCTCGACCCCCATCTGGGCCGCCCGATCCTTGGTGATGAAGGGGTCGTAGGCGATGCACCGCATCCCCATCGCAGTTGCCCTCTTTGCGATCTCGCGCCCGATCCGGCCGAGCCCGACGATCCCGAGGGTCTTCTCGTTCAGCTCGACTCCCATGAACTTTGAGCGTTTCCACTGCTTCTGTTTGAGGGATGCATCGGCCTGGGGGATGTTCCGTGCAAGGGCGAGCATCATGGCCATGGTGTGCTCGGTGGCCGCGAGGGTGTTCCCCTCGGGGGAGTTCACCACGGGGATCCCCCTGCGGGTTGCCGCCTCGATGTCGATGTTGTCCACGCCGACACCGGCCCGGCCGATGATCTTCAGCCTCTTTCCTGCGTCGATGATCCGGGCCGTGACCGTTGTACCGCTCCGGACGAGCAGGGCATCGTAGTCCCCGATGATCCGGACAAGGTCATCCTCGGGGAGCTCGGTGCGGACATCCACATCGCACTGTTCCCTGAGGATGGAGAGGCCCTCGTCGGCTAGGGGATCGCTCACGAGCACCTTACACTTCATTGCACACCCATCTCACATTGTTCCGGATGCTATTCATGTTTTCCAAACATGGATACGGCATATCCGACCATGCTCGTCGTTCAGGACCCGTGGCAGTGATGTCCTGGCATCAATAGTGTCACCGCGCCCCTCTTTTGCTCCGGGTATAACAGTCATCCTTTATCTGTCAGGAATGCAAGCTCGTATCAGAACCCGTGACGTGGGGTACTGGCCATGAAGAAGGTCCCTGAAATCCTTATTCTTGAAGAGATAAAGAAAGAGGACATCCCTTCCGTCGGAGGCAAAGGGGCCTCCCTCGGCGAGATGTACGGCATCGGGCTTCCGGTCCCCCGGGCCTTTGTGGTGACCGCCCAGGCCTTCAGGAGATTCCTGGGGGAGACCGGGATCGAAGAAAGGCTCTTTGCTGGCCTTGCGAACTTAAACGTCGAGGATAATGCGGCTCTCGAGGAGGCTTCACGGAAGGCGAGGGAGCTCGTCCTCTCGGTAGCCATCCCGCAGAACCTCCAGAAGAAGATCCGCGATGCCTACAGCGAGCTCGGGAACGAACCGGTTGTCGCTGTCCGCTCGAGTGCCACTGCAGAGGACCTTCCGGATGCCTCCTTTGCCGGGCAGCAGGAGACTTACTTAAACATCCAGGGGAACGGGGATCTCCTTCTCTCGGTCCAGCGGTGCTGGGCATCCCTCTACGGGGCCCGGGCCATCTACTACCGGGCGAAGCAAGGCTTCGACGACCGGAGCGTAAACATCGCCGTGGTGGTCCAGGAGCTCGTGGACGCGAAGAAGGCCGGCGTGATGTTCACCTCGCACCCGGTCACCGGCGAGCCCCTCACCATCATCGAGGGCTCCTGGGGCCTGGGCGAGGCGGTGGTATCAGGCTCGGTCTCTCCTGACAAGTACGTCTTTGACCACCGGTCCGGGCAGGTGGTGGACCGGCTCGTCTCTGCAAAGCTCGAGATGGTGATCCCGGACGGGAAGAAGGGGACAAAGACCATCGAGGTGCCCGGGGACATGCAGAAGTCTCCCGTGCTCACGGACGCCGAGGTGAAGGAGCTCGCGAAGTTCGGGGAGATAGCTCAGGGGCACTACGGGGTGCCCCAGGACCTGGAATGGGCCATCTCGGGGAAGGAATACTATATCCTCCAGTCCCGGCCTATCACCACGATCCGAACCCCGGTCCAGGGGAAACCCGCTGCCGCAACCGCAGGGAAGGTTCTCGTCGAGGGGCAGGGGGCCTCGCCCGGGATAGGCTCGGGGCATGTCGCCATCATCCGGGATATCAAGGATGCAGGGAGCGTGAAGGAGGGGGATATCCTCGTCGCCAAAATGACGAACCCCGATATGGTCCCTGCCATGCGGAAGGTGGCCGCCATCGTCACAGACGAGGGGGGGATGACCTGCCACGCGGCCATCGTCTCCCGCGAGCTCGGGACCCCGGCGGTCGTCGGGACCAAGAAGGCAACCTCGGTCCTGAAGAAGGGCCAGCTCGTGACCGTGGACGGGGAGAAGGGCCTTGTCTATGAAGGGAAGACCGAGGCACCTCCCCAGAAGGAGAAGGCCATTGCCCCGGTCGCGGCAGCTCCCCTCATCACCGCGACCTCGGTGAAGGTGAATGTCTCCCTTCCCGAGGCCGCTGCCAGGGCCGGGGCTACCGGTGCTGACGGGGTAGGCCTGCTTCGGATCGAGCACCTCATCCTGGGGCTGAACAAGACCCCCATGTGGTACATCCGGAATAAAAAAGAGGAGGAGTTCATCAATGAACTCGCCGGGGGGATCAGGGTCGTCCTCGATGCCTTCCCGGGAAAACCGGTCTGGGTCCGGACCCTTGATGCCCCCACTGACGAGTTCAGGAACATGGCAGGCGGGGAGGACGAGCCACACGAGCATAACCCCATGCTCGGCTGGCGGGGGATCCGGCGGGATCTCCAGAGCCCTGACCAGTTCCGGCTCCAGGTCGAGGCCTTCAAGCGCCTCTGGCAGGCCGGCTACAGCAACCTGGGGATGATGTTCCCCATGGTCTCGCACCCGGACGAGTTCCTCCAGGCAAAAAAGATGATGCGGGGGTGGGGGGTCGACGTGGAGAACGTCACCCTCGGCATCATGGTGGAGATCCCCGCGAGCGCCATCCTCATCGAGGACTTTATCAGGGCGGGGATCCGGTTCGCCTCATTCGGCACGAACGACCTGATCCAGTACACCATCGCGGTCGACCGGAACAACGAGAATGTCGCCGGTATGTACAAACCCAAGCACCCCGCGGTGTTAAAGACCATCGACGATACGATCAAAGTCTGCCGGCGCTATGGCGTCGAGTGCTCCATCTGCGGCCAGGCAGGGTCCGACCCGGAGATGGCCGAGTGGCTCGTGGAGCACGGGATATCGAGCCTCTCGGCAAATATCGATGCCGTGGCCAAGATCCGCGACCGGGTGGCCCGCACCGAGCAGCGGATGATCCTCGAGGCCGCAAGAAGGGTCCATGCGCGAGAAGGGGTGCAGTAGGGAGGAGCTCTTCTCCTTCCTCGCCAGCAGACGGGGGGAGGACCTGGAGTACGGGAGGATCCTCTCCTCCATGTGCACCCGCCCCCACCCGGTTGCCATCGAGGCCGAGTCCCTGTTCGCCGGGACAAACCTGGGGGACCCCGGCCTCTTCCCGGGCACGGCCGGCATCGAGCGGCTCCTGATCGAGAGCCTGGGGGATCTTTTCCATCTCCCGGGGGCGTGCGGGTATGCCACATCGGGGGGGACGGAGTCCAACATCCAGGTCCTCAGGATGGCACGCGGGCTTGCGGGGGTCAGGGAACCCAACGTAGTGGTTCCCGAGTCGGCCCACTTCTCCTTCGAGAAGGCCTGCGACCTCCTCTCCATCGAGATCCGCACCGTCCCCCTGGACGGGGATCTCAGGATGGATGCAGAGGCTGTGGAGGATCAGGTCGACAGGAACACCTCGTGCCTCGTCGGGATAGCGGGGACCACCGAGTACGGGATGGTCGACCCCATCCGGACCCTCTCTGATGTCGCGGTCGACCGCGGGGTCTTCCTCCACGTGGATGCCGCGTTCGGGGGCCTCGTCATCCCGTTCCTCGAGAAACCCCTCCCCTTTGACTTCTCCCTCCCGGGGGTCTCTTCCATCTCGGTTGATCCCCACAAGATGGGCATGTCCCCTATCCCGGCGGGAGCGCTCCTTGTCCGCGAGGAGGGGATGCTCTCGCCCCTCTCGGTGGCTACCCCCTACCTGACCGTGAAGAAGGAGTACACCCTCACCGGGACCCGGCCCGGGGGACCCGTTGCCGGGGCCTTTGCGGTCCTCGAGTATCTGGGGAGAGAGGGGATGCGCTCGATCGTGCAGGGGTGCATGGCCAACACGGCGAGGCTCATCGCCGGGCTCGAGACCTTCGGGATACCGAGGGCCGTGACCCCGGACGTGAATGTGGCAACCTTCACCTGCGAGAAGACCCCACCCGGGTGGCAGGTCTCCCGCACCCGGAGAGGCCACCTCCGGATCGTCTGCATGCCCCACGTGAGCCGTGACCAGGTGGAGGCCTTCATCAGCGCCATGGGTGAGATCCATGCTTGAAAGACTTGTTGAATCCCTTGAAACATGCCCCATCGTGAAACGGGGGGACTATGACTACTTCATCCACCCCATCACCGACGGGATACCAAAGGTGGAGCCCGCCCTTCTCCGGGACGTATGCACGGCCATGGTGAAGGTCCTGGACCTCCAGGGTGTACAGCTCTTCGTGGTCGCGGAGGCCATGGGGATCCATATCGGAACAACTCTCTCCCTGATGACAGACATCCCCTTCACCATTGTGCGAAAGCGGAAATATGAGCTCCCAGGGGAGGTGGCAGTCCACCAGACCACCGGCTACTCGAAGGGGGAGCTGTACATGAACGGGGTTTCCCGGGGGAACCGGGTGGCCATTGTAGACGATGTGGTGAGCACCGGCGGGACAATGCGGGCCCTCATCCAGGCCCTGGATTACATCGGTGCCGATATCGCGGATATCTGCGTCGCCATCCGGCGCGGGAGGGCGGATGTCGGGCGGCCCTTCAAATCTCTCGTCGATATCGAGGTCATCAACTCCCGGGTGCATATCGTTGGAAGATCTCTCTAGGCTGATCCGGGATCTCAGGGGACGGGGAGCACGGCGGGTTGCCCTCCAGTTCCCGGAGGGGCTCAAGCGCAGAGCCCCGGAGCTCGCCCTTGGTCTTCGGGAGGCGGGCTTCGAGGTCATCGTCAGCGGGGACCCCTGCCACGGTGCATGCGACCTCCCTCTTCCCGCCCTCGCCCTTGCTGACGCCCTGGTCCACGTCGGACATGCTCCGGTTGACGATCGGCCCGGTATCATCTATGATCTCCATCCCATGGACTTTCCGGTGGAGGTCCTGGAGCAGGCCATCCCCCTCCTGCCAGGAGACCGGATCGGCCTTGTCACCACCTCCCAGCACCTCCACCTCCTTCCCCTGATGGTGGAGTTCCTCAGGGATCGGGGGATCGAAACAGTTGTATCCGGGGGCTCCGGCCGTGCGAGGTACCCGGGGCAGGTTCTCGGGTGCTCCTTTTCAGGTGCAAGGGCGACGGGGTGCAGCGAGATCCTCTACGTCGGGACAGGCCTCTTCCACCCCCAGGGGATCCAGCTCGCAACCGGGGCCCGGGTGATCGCCCTCGACCCGTACCTCGGGACGGCCACCCTGGTAACTGCCGAGAGGCTGAAGCGGCGGCGTTTTGCGCTCATTGAGAAGGCCAGGAGTGCGGAGCGGATCGGGGTCATCCTCTCGACAAAGAGCGGCCAGCAGCGCCTCGCCCTCGCCCGCCGCCTCGTTGCCCTCTCGGCAAGGGCCGTCCTCGTGGCCATCTGCGAGGTCTCCCCCGAAGAGCTCCTGAACCTCGGCTTCGACTGTTACGTGAACACCGCCTGCCCCCGGCTCGCGTACGATGACCAGGTCCGGTTCCCCGTGCCGGTCCTTTCACCCCAGGAGTTCGAGATCCTCTGCGGTGCCCGGACATGGGAAGAGTATGCCATGGACGAGTGGGAGTGAGATGAAGCTCCGGACCCTCGAGATAGCCCTCGAAGGGCTGGAGGGGTTCGGGAGGCCGGACCCCCGCATCGAGCAGTACAGCACTCCGGCGATCCTTGCGGCCCGGCTCCTCCACCACGCACACCTCCTCGGGGATATCGAGGAGAGGGCGGTCTGCGATCTCGGGTGCGGGACGGGGGTACTCGCGTGCGGGGCCGCCCTCCTCGGCGCAGGGAGGGTGGTCGGGGTGGAGCTGGATCCCGGGGCCCTCGCGGTTGCACGGAGGAACGCTGCCCGCCTGGAGGCAGGGATAGAGCTCGTCCAGGGTGACGTGAGGGATCGCGGCCTGATCGAGGGACTGGGATCGTTTGACACGGTGATCATGAACCCCCCCTTCGGCGCCCAGAATCCCCATGCGGATCGCCCCTTCGTCGATGCTGCCCTGGTCATTGCGCCGGTTGTGTACGGGATCTTCAACACCGGGTCCATCCCCTTCTTGGGTGCCTATACGGCGGGCAGGGCAGAGATCGAGTTCGCCATCGGGGGGATCTTCCCCCTGAAGAGGACCTTCCCTTTCCACAGGCGCGACATGGTTGAGATCGAGGTCGAGATCGTGAGGATCAGGAGGCTGTAGGTGTATGGCCGCATCCACCCGCACCATCGCGGGCCTCTCCATCGCCCACTTTGTCACCGATCTCTACGGGCCCGCCCTCCCCGCCATCATCTCCCTTCTCATCCTCCGGTACGGGTACTCGTACCTCGCGGCCGGCCTCCTGGTCACCGTGTACAATGCCGTATCCTCCCTTGCCCAGCCCGGCATCGGCTGGATCCATGACCGGAAGGGGCTGCACCTCCCCCCGTCCCTCTCCATCCTGGTCTGCGGGCTCTTCATCTCCCTCCTGGGTCTCGCCCCCGGGTTCGGGGTCATGCTCCTCTTCTGCAGCATCGCTGCTCTCGGCCATGCGGCCTTCCACCCGGTAGCTCTCTCCCTGACGGGCCGCGAGTCCACCGACGCGAACAGGGGCCGGGTCATCTCCTACTTCGTGGTCGGGGGGAACCTGGGGTTCGCCCTCGGGCCCCTCGCCGCGGGAGCTGCCATCGAGGTCCTGGGCCAGGGAGGCATCCTCTTCATGGTCATCCCTGCCCTCGCCATTGCCATGGCCCTCCCCGTCCTCCTCCCTCCCTTATCAGGGCGACCGCCGGAGACCGGTGCAGCGGGATCGCAGGGCACGCCACCGGTCGCATGGAAGCCGGTCGCCACCCTGGTCGCCGCAGCCTCCCTCCGTTCGATGGTGATCTTCGGGTCCATCGCCTACCTGCCCACCTTCCTCGCAGGGAAGGGGTTTGACCTCCTCACGGCAAACAGCATCCTCACCCTCATGCTCCTCGTCGGGGTTGCCGGGCAGGTCCTGGGGGGGGCGGTCTCGGACCGGTCGGGGAGGAAGGAGACCATCCTCACGGGCATGGCTGCAACCGCCCTCTTCCTTGCCGGTTTCCTCCTCATTCCGGGCCTGGCCGGGCTTGTCTGCCTCATGCTCTTCGGGTTCTCCCTCTGGTCCAGCTTCTCGGTGACCCTCGCGATATCGCACGAGCTCCTCCCCGGGAAGCTCGGGCTCGCCTCGGGCCTCCTCCTCGGCCTCTCCATGGGGTTCGGGGGCCTCGGCGTGGCTCTCATCGGGGGGATAGGGGATGCCGTGGGGCTCGCGGGGGCATTCTGGGCCCTCCTCCTGATCACGGTCCTCGCCATCCCGCTCTTCTTCGTGCTCCCCTATCCCTGGCGGGGAAGAACCAGCTCCGGTTAAAGGAGGATATTTGCGACCTCGATCTAGAAGCAAGATCTCCTCGCCATCCCGGAAACAGTTGGACGCTCCTGGGGGTTCGCTCCGCTCACCCCCGCTGCTTCGGTGTCCCCCCGTGTGGGGATAGGAACTGTCAGGCAGGATGAGGATCCTCAAGGAATTCCGGAAACCTCATGCACAAAGCTCCCATGCACGGCGGGGGGTGCCCGCGGCGGGGGCGGAAGTCCCCCAAGAGCCCACCAGGAGATGAATTGCCCTCCTGTTCTGCCCTTCGATACGCAAAGAAATTTTTGATTCTTCGCGGACGCTCCCGGGGGCTTCGCCTTCGGCTCGCCCCCGCCGCTTTGGCGTCCCCCAGCGTGAGGATAGGACCTTTTCCCAGAGGATACGGGCCTGCATGGTTACCTAAAACCGTCTGCCAAATTTCCCGGTACACGGCGGGGGGTGCCCGCGGCGGGGGCGGAAGTCCCCCGAGAGCCCAACAGTAAAATCACATTACCTCGATGTTGATTCGTATTGGACATCGAAAGCCAAGCGGACGCTGAAAGCTGGTTGTGGATATGATTGAAACCCAACTTCTTTCATCCCTAAAATTCATACACAGGTTCATGGTGTCCCGGTTCCGGCGGTACGGCCAGATCGTTGACGTACTCGTGAAGTACGGCTTCGGGATCGCTATCGATGAGCTCGCCCCCGGGGTTCGGAAGTGGAAGTTCTTCCAGAAGCACTTCCCCGAGAAGAGGCCGGTCTACGAGCGCATGAGGCTCGCCATCGAGGAGCTGGGGCCGACCTTCATCAAGTTCGGGCAGATCGCATCCACCCGCACCGAGCTCCTCCCGCCGGAGCTCATCGAGGAGCTCCATAAGCTCCAGGACCGGGTGGCGCCCGTCCCCTTCTCCCAGGTGAAGCCCACCTTTGAGGAGTATTGCGGCTGTACAGAGGACGTCTTCCTGCATATCGACGAGGAGCCCATCGGGTCTGCCTCCATCGCACTCGTCTACCGCGGGGAACTCCGGGACGGGACAAAGGTCGCCCTCAAGGTCCAGCGGCCGAACATCGCCGAGACCATAGAGAAGGATCTGGTCATCCTCCAGTCCCTTGCAAAGCGGGTGGAGGTGGTCTTCCCCGATCTCAGAGTCTACAACCCTACAGGCATGGTCCAGGACTTCGCGAGGCAGATCCGGAAGGAGCTCGACTTTGTCAGGGACGGGAAGAACGCCGATCTCCTCGGGCACAACATGCGGGGGATGCCGGGCGTCAGGTGCCCGAAGATCTACTGGAAGTACTCGGGGGCCAGGCTCCTTGTCATGGAGTACGTGGAAGGGGTGAGGGTCGACGATCGGGAGGGGATCCGCGCGTTCGGGCTCAATCCCCGGGAGATCGGGAAGAAGGGCTTCTACGCGTACATGAAGCAGATCTTCGAGGACGGGTTCTTCCACGGGGATCCCCACCCCGGGAACCTCATCGTCACCCGGAAGGGGGACCTCGTCTTCCTCGACTTCGGGATCATGGGGATCATCCGCCCCGAGAAGAGGCACACGTTTATCAGCCTCCTTGCATCCATCGTCGAGAACGACGTGGACATGATGATCCGGTCCCTGGAGCGGCTGGGGGTCCGGGTGAAGCCGGAGGACGCGGACAACCTCAGGGACGACCTCTATGTCACCCTCATGGACTACAGCCAGTTCCATCTCAAAGAAGTGAACATCTCCCACCTCATCCTGGAGCTCACCGCGATCATGCGCCGGTACACCATGCGGGTGCCCATGAATCTCATGCTTATGCTCAAGGTAATTATGATGGTGGCAGACATCGGGATGCAGCTCGACCCGGAGTTCAACTTCACCTCCTACGTCACTCCCTACATGGAGGAGCTCTCGGAAAAGGACATCGCCAGCCGGGAGCTTGTCCGGAGGGCACGCCTCTCCGCGACCGCGGCCCTCGAGGGGATCTTCGAGCTCCCGATGAACTTAAATACCATCCTGAAGCGTTTCTCCACGGGCGCCATCAAGTTCGAGATCGCGGACGCCGATCTCCAGCGGTTCCAGCATATCATGGACCGGTCGAGCGACAAGGTCCTCGTCGGGCTCATCACCGCGGCCCTCGTTGTCGGGTCTTCCCTCGTCATCTTCGCCTCCCGGGCGAGCATCACCGGGCCCCTCCTCTTCCTCGCGTACCTGGGCTACGCGGTAGCGGTGATCATCGGCTTTGTGGCCCTCTACTACAGCCTGGCATGAACAGGGAACAGGCGGCCGTGCCCTGCGATGCATTGGCGAGCACGCAGCCTTTTTTTCCCCAAAAGGAGAGGGATCTCATAGCTTCTTTACAGGATACGCGGGAATCGATAGCGGATCATAAAGGTATCTTTATATAGTACTTCAGGAATCTCCGACGGGGCCGGAGAAACGCAACCGTAAACGATTTATGGTGGAGGAGGTGATATTCAAGGGCCATGCGCTGGCCTCTCCTGGTGCTTCTCATACTCCTCCTCATCGGGCTTGCACATCCGGTGCTTGCGATCGATGGGAACAGGATCGGGTATGTAACCTTTGAGCAGGTGAGGATCCAGCTCCGCGACGGAAATGCCAGGGTCGAGGTGGATTACACCCTTGACCCCGGTATGAACCTGATCATCCTCCTCTTCGGCGCTGGCGATCTCCAGAAGAAGGTCGAGAGATCCCTCAATTTTCCCTCCCTGAAGGCCGAGAAGGTGGGGCCCTCCCATGCCGTCTTCACCGTGGAGGACGCCTCGGAGAACTACGGGGAAAGGGCGTACTGGTTCCCGCCCCACAGTTTCGGGGTCATCTTCCCCCAGGTGAAGGTGAATGCCCCCGGCTATTTGATGGCCTTCACAAGGGCCCGTGCGATCCCCAAAGGGTTCGGGTACTTCGGGGAGAAGCCCTGAAGGCAGATTATTTCGCGGCCATCCCGATCTTTCCCCGTGTCCATCTGCCTATCACAGACTGGATATACACCCCGATGAGCGCCACGAGGAGGCCCCCGACCACAGAGAGGGTGATGTACTGGGATCCCTGGCTCGGGCTGAAGGGGAAGGTGAGCAGGTTCGAGACCGACAGGGTATAGATGCTCGCGCCGTAGGCGATGAGGCCGATGGCCCCCACAAAGAAGGGAAGCACGATGGTCCTCTGGAGGGCAGATGGATCGTTCATGTAGTCATCGATCACCTTGCCGGCGGTGACGATGAGGGCAGAGGCCGTGAACCACCCGATGGACCCGTAGAGGAAGGAGATGACATAGAGGAAGATGCCCATCGAGAACTCGGAGGTGTAGTTCTCAAAGACGGATGCCGAGCCGAGCACGATCCCGATGACGGCAAGGACGATCGCCGAGATGGAGGTGACAAAGGAGAACCGGCCCTTCTCGAGGGAGGACTGGAGGGATGAGATCCCCTCGCCGAAGACCGTGTCTATGCCAAAGACCCGGAAGAGGACATAGGAGCCGACGACCCCGAGTACGATGACCGTCGCACCCTCGGGATAGCCCATGAGGGTTGCCACAGCGTAGAGGAGCATGGCAAGCCCGATGGGCACAAGGAAGACCCGGGATACCTTCGGGTCATTGATCAGCTTCTTGATGGTATAGTACGAGGATTCCAGGTTCGGCATCTGGGAGACGATCACCCTCCGGACGCTGGCCACCGGGATCCTTGACTGGATGATGGGGAGGACGAACTCGTCCTCGGCACCGTCGGAGACGAGGATGCACGAGCCTGTCCCCGTCGTTCGGATCACCTGCTCGAGGCTGGTCGCGATCTTCCGGTCCCCCTGGATCATATCGGTATGGTCCCCGGCAAGGATGGCGATGGACACCTCCTCCCCCCTCCGGACGAGGTCGTCGTAGATCTGGATCCCCTGGAAGATGGCGTTCACATCGGAGTCCTCCGGGTCTGCGAGGGCGAGGGCGGTGGCTGCCGCGAGGGAAGCCTCCCTCCCGATGACCGGGCTCGCGATCTGTGCCTTGTACCCGATATCATCGTCCCGGTCGACGCACAGGACCAGGGTCTTTCTCTCCTGCATTCTCTCATAAGTGATCGACGCGGAACCTATATATGCATTGGGCAGGCCGGTTCGGGAAAAGGGATAGAAAGGGGGTATTAAATGAGTTTTGAACGCTGGAGGAGGAGGATATCATCCGTGGTGAGCTTCTCGCCGCCCCGGAAGAGGTTGAAGATCCGCTCGGCCTCCTTCCTCACCGCCTTCTGCTCCTTCGTGACCTTGGCCTTCGCCGTCTTCTTCCGGAGGCCGCTGATCACCTTGTCGAAGTCCCGGAGCTCCTTCTGGCAGGTGATGAAGAACTTGTGCTCCGCATCGGCTGCCTCCTGGGCCTCGACGAACTGGCGGTGGACCTCGTCGGCTGCCTCCCTTGACTTGTCCGCCTTCTTGTAGCACTCGACCATGGAGTCATGGTGCTTCTGGGCAAGGTCAGCCATCTCGGTCACCTTGGCATGGAGGTCGCTCGCCTGCTTCCTGAACTCCCGGGCCTGGGTAAGCTTGGTCCGGATCTCCTTGTTCTGCTCGAGCTCGGCCTCCTGCTCCTTGATGGACCCCTTCATCTGCTTGATCTTCTCGATGAGCTCCCGTTCCTTGTCCGTAGTGAAGACCTCGGTCTGCTGCCGGAACTCCAGGAACTCGGCCTGCTTCTGGAGCTCCTTCAACCCCCGGCTCCTGATGTTGCCATGCTCCTTCTTGTAGACCTCGATCTCCTCGAAGAGCTCGTTGGCCATCTTGTTCAGCTCGTTCCTCTGCTCTTTTAACGCCTGGACCTCGGTATTGTACTTGTCCCTCGCTTCCTTGTTCTGCTGGGCCTCCTCAACGAAGCCCCGGGTCTGGCCGTTTAAAGCGTTCCGCTCGCCGGCGGACTTGCTCGCCTGGGCATTCAGCTCGTTTCTCCGGTTCTTGTGCTGCTCGGATTCCGCAAGGGTCTTCTTCCTCTTCTCGATGAGATCGTTCAACATCTGCATCCATTCCTCAACAGTCGGTACCGGTTCTCAACCCCTCCGCAGGGACCGGTGACGTGATCCTGCATATCCGCACAGGGTGAGGGAGTAGAACGGGAGAAGAGCGCTATCGGCAGGGACATCCTCGGGGCGGCTGTCCCTCCGATGGTCGTCTGGCGGTACATGGTGTTCAACTCCCGGCCCTGTGAGGTGCAAGGATCGCTTCCTGCACGTCAACCCGGTACAATACGCCCAAATAAAGGGTATTACACCAGGGTTCTGTATATTCTAACGCCTTTTTGATTCTTAAGGATTTCGAAGGTGAGAAAAGGGTGGGTTTGGGTTTCAGATGAAATCGATGAGGCCGCCGCTCTTCCGGTCCCCGCGTGTGTGGGCCGGCTCTCTCGCGGCGTTCTGGGCCGGGACGGGCGTGTGGGTGACCCTGGCCGCGGTATCGGCATAGGGCCCGAGGACCTGGGCTGAACGGACGCCGGTCATGATCGCCATGACCCTGACCTTGCCCTCGAACTCGTTCCGGATCCGTGCGCCCCAGATGACATCCGCGTGGGGGTCGAGCTCGTAGGTGAGCGACGAGGCGATCTCCTCGGCATCGGCGAGGGTGAGGTCGTTCCCGCCGGTGATGTGGATGAGCGAACCGGTGGCACCGCGGTAGTCGATGTCAAGGAGCGGGTGGTTCAGGCACTCGTGGACCACGGACTCTGCCTTGTTCTGCTGCTTGGACTCGCCCACGAGCATGACGGCAACGCCTCCCTTGGACATGATGGCCCGGACATCTGCGTAATCGAGCTGGATGAGGGAGGGCTCGGTGATGGTCTCGGAGATCCCCTTGACGGTCTCGGCGATGAGCTGGTCCATGACCGAGAAGGCCTGCCCGATGGGGAGGTTGGGGACATAGGAGAGGAGACGGTTGTTGTCAAGGACGATGACCGAGTCGGCTGCCTTGGAGAGGTTCTCAAGACCCTCCTCTGCCCGGAGCAGGCGTGCCTTCTCTACCTGGAAGGGGTAGGAGACCATGCCCACCACGATTGCGCCCTGGTCCTTCGCGATCTGGGCGACGACGGGGGCGGCCCCTGTACCGGTACCGCCACCCATACCGGCGGTCACGAAGACGAGATCGGCCGACTCCATGAGGCCCTCCAGGGTCGGGCGGGCCATCTCTGCGGCACGCTTCCCGATGTCCGGGTAGCCGCCAGCCCCGAGCCCCTTGGTCAGGGACTTGCCGATGAGTACACGCTTTCCTGCCTGGATCATGTCCAGGTGCTGCTTGTCGGTGTTAATCGCGATGGTCTCGGCGCCGGCGATCCCCATGTGGTAGAGCCGGTTGACGGTGTTGTTCCCTGCACCGCCGCACCCGACCACGAGGATCCTGGGGGCCCCGAGGAAGTCATCAGCCTCGGTTGTCTTGGTATCGGTCTTCTCGAGTTCTGCATTCTTTACGGCTTCATCTATCAGGCTCTGCATACCATTACCTCTCAGACATTGAATGAAACCTGGTCGCTCTCCTTGATGATCCGGCTTCCATGCTTCTCCACGAACTCCCTGACCGCGTAGCGCACGGCCTCGGAGATCGTGGGGAACTCGCCAGCATTGACGAGCCTCTCGAGCATGTCCACCTGTTGCTTTGGTAAGCGGATGGTGACCCGTTCCATTTTCATCACGTTCTGACAATTAGCAGCTTTATGTCTGCTTTATGTCAGACATATGTTCTACAATTGTCCGTCAAGCGGATAAAGAACTGATTTGTTTGGAAGTATTTAAACCTTCTCTTCCGAGATCTGCGGGAATTCAATATTCTTTTAAGCCAGTATTTTCAAATATCTTCCCGTTTAGGGGAATGTCATGAAAAGGGAGATTCCCGGGAGGGTTGTTCATGGAGGCACAAAACTCTCGCACACCAGAAGGTCCGGTCAGCCCCTCCTTGACTTCTCCGCGAACCTGAACCCTTTCCCGCCGGAGACACCCTGGAACCCCGACCCCGCCTCCCTCGCATCCTACCCCGATGACCAGTACGAGGCCCTCCGCGAGGTGATCGGGAGGACGTTTCACCGCCCACCTGATGAGATCGCCGTAGGGAATGGCTCCATGGAGATCATCCGTATCTTCTGCCAGGCCACCCTTACTGACGGAGATTCTTTTCATGTCGAGCATCCCACCTTCGGTGAGTATGAGCTCTCGGCCCGATTGGCAGGCGCTTGTCCGGTGGAGGAACCGGCCCGCGCGCGGGTTACGTTCATCTGCAACCCCAACAATCCGACGGGAACGCTCCGCCCCGGGGACGAGCTCATGGGCATCCTGCGGCAGGTCAGTGCCAGGTCCGGCATCCTCTTCCTTGACGAGGCTTTTATCGAGCTATCCGATCCCGCGGTGAGCCTGGTGGGGGAAAGGACCCCCTCACTCTTCCTCCTCCGGTCCCTCACCAAGGCCTTCGCCGTCCCGGGCCTCCGCTTCGGGTACGGGTTCGGGGACCCCGATCTCATTGCGCGGATGGAGGTTCTCCGGCCCCCCTGGTCGGTGAACACCTTTGCCGAGCAGTTCGCCATCCTCGCCTTCAGGAACTACCACCTCCTTGAAGAGTCGCGGGGGAAGATCGGGCTGGAACGGGAGTGGCTGGAGAAGAAGCTCCGGGATCTGGGCCTCCCCGCCCTTCCCTCCTCTGCGAACTTCCTCCTGGTGAACCTGGACGGGCCGGCATCCGGCCTTGCAGCCCGGCTCCTCGTCAAGGGAATCCTCGTCCGCGACTGCGCTTCCTTTGGCCTTCCGGATTCCATCCGGATCGCGGTCCGGAGGCGGGAGGAGAACGAGCAGCTCATCGAGGCTCTCTCCGCATGCTTGCACTGATCCTGGCAGGCGGGGAAGGCTCCCGGCTCGGGATGGGCGAGAAGCCCCTCGTCATTATCTGCGGGAGGCCGATGATCGCCTGGGTTATCGAAGCCTTCACGGCTGGCGGCCTTGAGGTTGTGGTCGTCACATCCCGTCGCACCCCCATGACCCTGAACTATCTCCGTGCGCAGGGAGTAGAGTTCTACCAGGGAGCAGGCCAGGGATATATTGAGGATATTGTGGAGGCAGTCACCGAGCTCGACGTAACGGCACCCCTCTTTACATCGGTAGCTGACATCCCGTGTCTCCGGCATCAGCATGTGAAAGAGATACGAGATGACTACCTTACCCGGGAAGAGCCGGCCCTCTCTACCTGGATCCCCCAGAGCATCTGCCAGCCGGAAGGTTGCCGGACGGATTACAGGGAAGCCGTGAACGGGATCCAGGCGGTCCCAATCGGGGTGAACATCCTCCTCGGGGAGCGGATCAGGGAACCCCAGGAGGAGCACCGCCTCCTCCTCCACGATCCTGCACTCGCCAGGAACGTGAACACGAAGGAGGAGCTCGAGGCGGTGAGGAAGGTGCTTTGTCCTCAAGAAAGCAGGAGGAGAGATCTGATCGGGGAAGAGACTGGTGCGCCCTGACCCTTCCCGGCATAGATGACCGAGCAGCCTGTGCAGACCGCCCCGCATAGCCCCCGGAACGCACAATTTCACCAATACTACTTTAATATGCTTTATTTCTATTATTCAGATGACAAGAGCAGCATGATATGACATAATAACTGACTAAAGCATTTAAGATCAGAAAATAACCTAAAATCTGCTCCATTCAAATTCCACCTCCAAAAACAGAAGGTAGACCTATAGAGAAATCCTTAAATATAAAGAAACAGAACGAGACGTGTTCAACGGGTTCACCAGAGCTCCGAGGTATCCCCCCGATCCCTCAGCGCCAGCCAATAACTGCAGAGCACCCGATGACAATGCGGAGGAGATCTTGTATGCGGAGAGTACATCTGGCTATCATCATTGTTCTCATATTCTTGGCGATCTGTGTCTTCCCCGGTTCAGCAATCGTGACACTGAGCATGGGGCTCACAGACAGCCCTGACCCCGTCATGCCGGGCAACCAGCTGACCTACACGATAACCGCGACGAATTCAGGAGACGAAACATCGTCCCCGACGATCCTGTTCGCATATGACCCGAACCTCGATTATCTGTCGGGGTCGCCCCTCTCAAACCAGGAGATCCAGGGCGATCCGGTTACGAATCCGGCGTTATGGTCTACCGTCGCTCCTACAGAGGACGATCCGGGGCGGACTGTCCAGATCGGTCCGGGCGGCTCTTATATGATAACGGTCACCACAAATGTGAAACCGGATACTCCCTGTGGGACCATCATCGAGAGCACGGCGACGGTAAGAGAGGACGCCGATGGTTTTCCGTCTTCGGCAACTGCGACTGCTTTCACCGCTACTACCTGCGGCATCCCTGCCCCGGAGTTCCCGTCTCCCACGATCCCGGTGACGATCCTTGTTGGACTCGTTTTTGGAGTCCTTGTGGCCAGATCGAGAGTGAAATAATATTTTTTTGAGAGCAGCAACCCGACCCGTTATCAAAGCTTCCCTTCCAGGGGGGATATTGCCAGGCGCCGGCGGTGTGGTCAAAAGAGGCGTCCGGGCACTCCGAGAGGGATAACCGGGTCAGTGGACTGGCCTCTGCTGCGGGGAAAAAGATTAGGGGGGGCAAAATCCCAGCAGTATCCCGAATTGTTGGACGCTCCCGGGGCTGCGTCTTTGGCTTGCCCCCGCCGCTGCGGCGCCCCCCGATTAGGATAGATCCTGTCAGACAGGATGAGGATCTGCACATTTCCGAGAACCTTTCGCACAAGCCCCGGTATACGACGGGGGATGCCCGCGGCGGGGGCGGGAGTCCCCCAAGAGCCCAACGGAAGAATAAAATCTGAAAAAGCGAGGGGCGATTCTATTGGGAATATCCGGATTGATGGACTCCCATGGCACTCCGCCGGTCGGGAGGCTCCGGAGAGCCTGACGGTACCATGTACTGTAAAACGGTGAAATTCGGGATTAACCATATTAACCCCCGCCGCCGACGTATAACCATGGAAGCGTCCCGGGAGATCGAGCTCGAGGGGCATATCATCGACTCGGGGATCATGACCCAGGTCTTTGACCGGATCATGGACATGGAGGGAAACTTCGAGATCCTGGAGTTCGACGTGGGGAAGCGAAAGACCGACCCGAGCTACGCGAAGCTCCGGGTCAAGGCCCTCGACGAGACCAAGCTCGCCCTCATCATCTCCGAGCTCCACCGGTTCGGTGCACGGCCCGTGGAGATCGAGGACTGCCACCTGGTCGCTGCCGAGGGAAACCGGATCGCCCCCCGGAACTTTTACTCCACCACGAACCACCCGACCTTCATCCGCTACGATGGGAAATGGATCCCCGTGGACGAGATGAAGATGGACAGCCTGGTGGTCTTCGACCCCAAGACCGGGCGAGCGGTCTGCAAGACCCTCTCGAAGCTCCTCGCCGGCGATCTTGTCGTGGTGGGGGAGGACGGGGTGAAGGTCGTCCCGCCTGCCAGGCCCCGGAAGCAGTCCCTCTTCGAGTTCATGCACGGCACCGTCTCACCGGAGCGGCCGAGCGAGGCCATCATCGCGCAGATAGCTAAGGAGATGATCGAGCTCAAGAGGAAGGGCGGGAAGATCGTCCTCGTCGGGGGCCCGGCCATCATCCATACCGGGGCTTCAGGGGCCCTTGCGAAGATCATCTGCATGGGCTACGTCGATGCCCTCCTTGCAGGAAACGCCCTCGCCGCCCATGACATCGAGTTCAACCTCATGGGCACCTCCCTGGGGATGGATCTCACGACCGGAAAGCCGGTGATCGGCGGCCACTGCCACCACCTCCAGGCCATCAGCGAGGTGATCCGCGCCGGATCCATCAGGGAAGCCGTGGAGAAGGGGGTCATCACCGGGGGGATTATGTACGAGTGCGTGAAGAAGGAGATCCCCTTCGTCCTTGCGGGCTCCATCAGGGACGACGGCCCCCTCCCCGATGTCATCACCGATGTGATCGCGGCCCAGGACGAGATGCGCCTTCATCTCAGGGGATGTGGGATGGTCCTCATGATCGCGACCCTCCTCCACTCGGTAGCCGTCGGAAATTGCCTGCCATCGTCCGTGAAGACGGTCTGCGTGGACATCAACCCGACCTCGGTGACCAAGCTCATGGACCGGGGGACGCAGCAGGTGATCGGCGTGGTCTCCGATGCAGGTACCTTCCTCCCGCTCCTCGCCAAGCAGCTCGAGATCCAGTCGGGAGAGGTCAGCCGGTAAGGGGCATGCACCAGGGACGCTCACCCTCGAGCACGCATTCCCACTCTTTTTTACATCCGCAATGCAGGGCAAGGAGGGCTTCGAGGAGGGACCGGTCGCCCGAGAGGTTGTAGTCCTTGATCCCCCTCACCAGGTCACTGTCGCATGATCGACAGTTATGGGGCCCGCGCGGGGTGCCCCCGCCCACCGGGTCGCAGATGATATCTCCTTCTGCCTTTGAAAGGGCGAGGATCACGGACCAGAGGTATGGCGGCCGGTAGGCACCGGCCCTCCAGAGGCGCTCGACCTCCGTCCCTTTCTGGACGGTGCAGGGGTTGAGGGAGATGGCATCCGCATGGGGGCGGACGTCGTGGACCGATCGGATCACATCCTTGATGGCCTCCCTCTCGGTGACGTACGGTGGTTTCTGGAGAAGATAGGCCTTCACCCCTGCCCCGGCACGGCGGGCCACACGGGACGCTCTCAGGAAATCATCGAAGGAAAACCCCTTGTTCATGCATTTCTCCCGGATCCCGTCGTCGGAGGTCTCGAGACCGATGGCTACCGAGAAGGAGACCGGCCCGCTCCCGGTATCGAGATCCTCCATGCATTCCCTCACGGCCTCTTCGGTGACGAACTCGGGCCTCGTCTCGCCGACAACAGCCTTCCCCCGGAACGCGGTGAGGATCTCCCGCCGCGCCGCCGGGGGGACTTCCCGGGGGTCGAGGAGGGATCCCGAGGTGAAGATCTTCACCACCCCGTACTCCAGCCCTGAGAATCTCTCGCTGACCCACCTGAGCTGGCCCCGGATCAGGCCTGCGAGAGATGCCTCATCGCCGGGGTACCTGAAGTGCCGGTAGCCGCACATCAGGCAGCGGTTCCAGCCGCACCCGCCGCTCTTCAGGATGAGGGTGAGGGCAGGGATAACCCCGTCTCCCCGTCGTTCCCGGTCGATCCAGGCCGCGACCGGCCGTTCGGGTCTACAAGAAACCATTTATTCCCGGTAGTTGGATGTGTACCTATGAAAAGGATTGCCTGGATCATGCTGGTGGGGGTGTTCCTCGTCGGTGCTGCACAGGCAGCCTATGTCGAGCTGAACGCTCCCGACAAGATCACGGTAGGGCAGACCCTGGAGGTGAGCGGATCCTCCCTGGGGACCCTCAATCCAGGGTTCTCCACCGATCTCATCTTCTATAAGGCGGCTTTCACAAAGACCGAGATCGCAAGGACGAGGATCGTTGTCCAGGAAGGGGGGGTCTTCTCGGCGAGCTTCCCCACTACCGGTCTTGAGGCAGGGAGCTATCTCCTGGAGCTGGTGGATCCCATGCCCGGCGGGAGTGCCGCTTTTGGAGGCGGTGTAAAGAACATCGTGTATGTCACCCTCATCAATCGGCAGAACGAGATCACCATCACCTCGCCTGTCTTCCAGCCCTTTACCGGCCTTCTCTCCATCCGCGGATCCATCAGAACCGCGGGGAACAACGGGACACAGCTCAAGGTGGACCACAACGGGGAGACCGTGTACGGCCCCACTTACATCGCCACGCAGAACAACGACTTCAACACGGAGATTACGGTTACCGAGGGAGGGACGTATACTGCCTTCTTCTCGGACTACAAGAGTTATATCGGGTCGGTGCAGTTCACCGTCTCGCAGCCCCTTCCTACCACCGTGGTCAGCACCACCGCGGTTCCGGTTCAGCAGGTCTCTGCAACAGCTCAGGCCTCCCGCAACCAGCCTGCGTACTTCGCCGCGGATACGAAACCGGGCGCGGTCACCATCAGTACCTCCACGGGGATCGACTGGGTACTCGAATACATCGATGAGGACAACCTTCTCACGGTCGTGAACGAGAAAGGGACCATCGGTGGCGAGTCCGCGACCTTCGTTGGAAAGGGCGGGCCAGTCTATGTCAAGGTATATCCCTTCACCTTCAGCGACCAGGGGACGGTCACCCTCACGGCACAGAACGCGGAATCGGTGACTGCCTGCACGAGCTGCGTGGCCCTCTTCACCACGACCCCGCCCCCCACCATCACCCAGAAGAGCCCCCTCCCGCTCTCCATTGCCCTCCTCGCACTGGCCATCCTCGCCATCGCCCGGCGGAGATAACCCAATCCTTTTTTACGCGCAACTGCCAACCTTTAGAGAGAGCCGGGGTAGTCTAGTCCGGAAAGGCGGTGGCCTTGAAGCCCTGCCCTCATCGCCCTCCCGGCCCTCGCCCCATCTTCATCATCGCCGGGGCGGTAACCCAATCTTTTTTATGCGCGACTGCAAATCTTTAGAGAGAGCCGGGGTAGTCTAGTCCGGAAAGGCGGCGGCCTTGAAAGCCGCTGGTGCTTGGCACCTCGGGAGTTCAAATCTCCTCCCCGGCGCTTTTCGGAGAGAGGGAGGGAGAGAGAGGCATGTGCATCGCGATCCCGGCCGAGGTCGTTGAGATGAAGGGAAACAACGTCGGGGTGGTCGACTACGGTGACCTCAGGCAGGAGGTCCAGCTCGATCTCGTGGACGTGAAGGTCGGCGACTTCGTCCTCGTCCACGTGGGGTTCGCCATCCAGAAACTCTCCAGGGAGGAGGCCCTCGAGACCCGGGAGATCTTCCGGCAGGTCTATGCAACCCTGGAGGAGTGATGCACGAGTACAGCATCGCCTATGACATCTACACAACCGCGAGGCGTGCTGCGCAGGAGAACAAGGCGAACCTGGTGAAGAGGATCCACGTGGATATCGGGGAGATGGCGCTCGTGAACCCCGAGCAGGTGGAGTTCCTGTTTCATGTAATCAGCGAGGACGATCCCCTCTTCACCGGATCCACCTTCGAATGCCGGCCCGTTGTCCCGAAGGCCCGCTGCGTCTGCGGGTACGAGGGTGACGAGGTCTTCGTCTGCCCGGGGTGCGGGGCGATGCCCGAGCTGGTCCAGGGGCGGGAGATCGTGGTCACCTCCATCGAGATCGATGTGGACGGGGCATGAAGGTGAACCTTGCCCACGGGGCCGGCGGGGAGACCATGGGGGAGCTCCTGAGGACCCTCACGAACGTGAAGAACCGGAACGCCGGCGGGATCGGCCTCGAGTCCCTGGACGACGGCGCGGTGATCCCCATCGGGGACAAGAATGTGGTCTTCACCACCGATTCCCATGTCGTCCGGCCCATCTTCTTCCCTGGCGGGGACATCGGGAGGCTTGCCATCTGCGGGACGGTGAACGACCTCGCGGTCATGGGCGGCCGGCCCCTCGCCCTCTCCTGCGGGATGATCATCGAGGAGGGCTTCGACATCATCGACCTGGAGCGCATCGTCCGGTCCATGGACGAAGCCCTCACCGAATCGGGGGCCCACCTCGTCACCGGTGACACCAAGGTCATGGAACGCGGGGCACTCGATCGGATCGCCATCAACACGGCCGGGATCGGGATCGCCGACAAGGTTGTCCGGGACAACGGTTTCCAGCCCGGCGACCGGATCATCGTTACCGGGACCCTGGGCGACCATGGGCTCGCCGTCCTCACCCACAGGGAGGGGTTCGAGCTCGGGGAGCAGATCCGCTCTGATGTCTCCCCGGTCTGGGGGCTCGTGGAGCTCGCCCTCGCCGCGGGGGATGTCCATGCCATGAAGGACCCCACCCGGGGAGGGTTTGCCCATGCCATTAACGACATGGCGAGGAAGAGCCGGACGGGGGTTCTCATAGAAGAGGATGCCCTCCCAATGAGGAGGTCGGTCCGGAGCGCCTCCGATATGCTCGGGATCGATCCCCTGGAGGTGGCAAACGAGGGGAAGATCGTCATGGCGGTGGCACCCGGCGACGCCGAGGCCGTCCTCTCGGCCCTCCGCACTCACAGGTATGGAAGGGAGGCCGCGATCGTGGGGACGGTGGTGGAAGGAGACCGGGTCATCATGAGGACCAGGATCGGAGGCGAGCGGTTCATCGAGCCGCCGCTCGGTGACCCGGTGCCGAGGGTATGCTAGACCTCCTCCTGAAGAACGTACGGCTCCCCGAAGGGCGAAGTGTTGATATAACGGTCTCCCGGGGCCTTGTGGTCCATGCCGGCGCGGGCGGGAAGGCCGGGGAGACCATCGACTGCTCGGGCCTCCTCATCCTCCCGGGCGGGGTGGACATGCATGTCCACATGCGGGGGGGTTCCCGTGAGCCTCACAAGGAGGACTGGGGCACCGGGAGCCGCGCTGCCCTTGCCGGTGGGGTGACCCTGGTTGTCGACCAGCCGAACACCGACCCGCCCCTCACCACGGTGGAGGCATTCCGGGCACGGGTTAGGGAAGCCGAGCGGGATTCCCTTTGCCATTTCGGGGTGAACGCCGGAGCCGTTCCAGGAGCGCCTCTTTCGGACCTCTGGAGGTCAGGAGCCATGGCATTTGGGGAGATCTTTCTCTCCCCCTCGACGGGGGGCAGGGAGGTCTCCCCCGATGGAATGAGGGAGCTCCTCAGGGAGATCCATGCCCTGGGGGCGCTTGCCACCATCCATGCAGAGGAGGCGCAGCACGGCCGGGCTTCGGACCTCGTTTCCCACGGCGAGATCCGCCCCATGGAGGGAGAGATCAGGGCGGTAGATAAGGTAAAGGGGATGGCCCCGACGGGAATGCGCCTCCATTTCTGCCACCTCTCGACATCAGATGCCGTCTCTGCCACGGTCCCGTACACCTCAGAGGTAACCCCTCACCACCTCCTCCTCTCGCAGGAGGATTTCCGGGGAAACGATCCGAGGGGGAAGGTGAACCCTCCTCTCCGGAGGGCTTCTGACCGTGCAAGGCTCTTTGCCTCCTGGGACAGGATCTCCGTCCTCGCCTCCGACCATGCTCCCCACACCCTGAATGAGAAGTCCGGCGATTTCGCCGCCGCTCCGGCGGGTATGCCGGGGGTCGAGACCATGGTCCCCCCCCTCATCCCGAAAGTCCTTTCAGGGGAGATCACCCTGGGTTCCCTTATCGCGAAGACGTCCATGAACCCCTGTTCCATCCTGGGGATCCCGGCGCCGGGGTTCTCGCCCGGAGATCGTGCCGATTTTGCCCTGTATCCAAAGGAGGTCACCACCATCCAGCCGGAACACCTCCACAGCAGGTGCGGGTGGACACCCTTCGAGGGGATGGGGGCGGTATTCCCGGAGACCGTGATCCTCGGCGGAGGCATTGTATTCCAGGCCGGAGATTTCGCGAGGGGTGAGAACCGGTGGTTCCCGGGAAGGGGTTATATCCCCTGAGGTAGAACACCGGATCGTGCCGATATGCCGCGCCCATAGGTCCCCGGGTGAGGATGGGTATATGCCTTCCGTGATCCACGGGACAACCCGGGCGCGCGACAGGCACCGCCCGGCATGAGGCGTTAAACGGGTGAAGAGGGGCAAAAGCCGCTTGTGATCCATGTTTGTTAATGCCGGGCGACATCTTCCTTTTACAGAGACCCTGGAGCCCCCATGACCTCTTATGGTGATGCCGTAACAGAGAGCGGGACAGGGGTGATCCTTGCCGTCGACGTATCGCCTTCGAGCGGGAGGGAGGAGTTCATCTCGGGCTACGACCCCTGGAGGAGGAGCATCCGCTGCTCGGTGAGGTCCCAGCCCGTCCACGGGAGGGCGAACCGTGAGGTCATCGAATCCCTGGGTCGGATCCTGGGGGTTCCGGCCGCTTCGGTGCAGGTCGTCTCGGGGGCAACACAATCCCGGAAGCGCGTGAAGATAAAAGGGGTCACCAGGCAGTTGGTCCTGGAGAGGCTCGGGCAGTTTTTCTGACCAGGTTGCGATATGGGGGAGATCCAGGGTCCCTATGCACCTGCCCGGTCTATGGATCTGTTTTAAATAATTCCAAAAAATATATAATATTATACCTATGTTCACGCTCTGTTCATCCTGCATGACACATGGGGGAACCTTCCCTGAGGGGGAGGGTGGTTTAACGTGTACTCATCTGACACTACCAAGTATCTCGTTCGTATCAACCTTCACGCGGAGGGGGTGGTCGAGAAATCTGATGTAGTCGGGGCCATCTTCGGCCAGACTGAAGGATTACTCGGCGAAGACCTGGATCTGCGTGATCTCCAGAGGACCGGTCGCGTCGGACGGATTGATGTCCAGATCGCGAGCAAGAAGGGCGAAACCAAGGGAGAGATCCTGATAGCCTCGTCTCTCGACCGGGCAGAGACCGCCATCCTTGCAGCTTCCCTCGAGACCATCGACCGGGTGGGCCCGTGCGTCGCCCATGTATCGGTCGAGAAGATCGAGGACATCCGGGTCACGAAGCGCAAGTTGATCGTGGACCGGGCAAAGGAGCTCCTCATCGACCGGTTCGACGAGGGGTCCATCGACAGCACCGTGCTCCTCGACGATGTCCGGGAGTCCCTCCGGGTGGAGAAGGTGAGCGAGATCGGGCCTGACCGGGTCCCGGCCGGCCCGAATGTCCTTGACTCGGATGCCATCATCATCGTGGAGGGGCGTGCCGATGTCATCACCCTCCTCAGGTACGGCATCAAGAATGCCGTCGCCGTCGAGGGGACCAAGGTCCCCGCCACCATCGTGGACCTCTGCCAGACCAAGACCGCGACGACATTCCTGGATGGCGACAGGGGCGGTGAGCTCATCCTCCGGGAGCTCCTCCAGGTGGCGGATATAGACTACGCGGCCTTCGCCCCGCGCGGGAGATCGGTCGAGGACCTCTCAAGAAAAGAGGTGACGAAGTCACTCCGGAACAAGGTGCCCGTCGAGTTCGTCAGGGAGCAGCTCGCCGAGAAGCCCTCCGAGGGGAGGCCCCCGAAGGCTCCGACCCCGGAACCCTCCCAGCCGGTGCGCGAGAGGGAGGGGCCGTCGAGGAAGCGGGAGGCCCCCGTAAGGGGGGGCTACAGCCTGAGGGACCATGTAGACGAGGTCTCCGGCCATGGCCTGGCCCGGTTCATCTCGCCGGACTTCTCGGTCCTTGCGGAGGTCCGCGCCGAGGACGTGGAGAGGGGGCTCTCGGCGGTGAAGGGCGATGTAACGGGAGTCGTCGCAGATCAGGTCGTGGACCAGAGGCTCCTCGACCAGATCGCCCAGAAGGGGATCGAGTTCATCCTGGCCAGGGACTTCAAGGGCATCATAAAACGCCCGTTACCCTTAAAACTCCTTAAATTTGCCCAGATCTCCTGATTGACCAAATCTTTTTATGATCAAATCCACCATTCTCTTACGCGAGGCCGGACCGATGCACAAGGAAGAGCTCATCACGCTCCACCAGATGATGGTGGAGATCAAGGGTTTCTTCGAGAAGATAAAGCCGGAGCTCAAGTTCTCCCAGTACTACGCCCTCAAGATCGATCCCTCCCAGATTCACCGCTCGAAGATGGAGCACAAGTACGCTATTTTCATCCTCGGGACAGAGCTTGCCAATGCGATGAGGGACGTGGAGTTCGGCGCTTCTGGAAGGATCTCGGCGAGGATGCGTGAACTTGCCGAGAAGACATTAAAAGAGATCGAGAACCTGAAGTAACGCGATCATTACCCTTTCTCCCTTCTCTTCTCGAGAGTTACTCGAATCTGAAGGCTCCTTTAGGCTTCGCCCCCGAAGCTCCGGCGTCCTCCATTGTGAGGATAGGGTCTTACAGGAAATACGGTCCTGTGTACTGATAAAAAATCCGCCTTTCATTTACTCCGGTACACGGCGGGGGACGCCCGCGGCGGGGGCGTTAGTCCCCCAAGAACGAACTACCAAGATGATACAAGACACTCATGAATGATCTTGATTCCCATCGAGGAATGAAGACCTGTGGACGCTCCTGGGGGCTTCGCTTCGCTCGCCCCCGCCGCTTCGGCGACCCCCGCGTGGGGATAGGCCCTATTCGGGGATACCGGATCCTGCTTGAAAACCGTCTGCAGATGTCCCGGTACACGGCGGGGGACGCCCGCGGCGGGGGCGTTAGTCCCCCAGGAGCCCAACAGTAAGATGGATCGTGAGAATGTTCCGCGATCTCGGTTCTCAAAGGAATTGATCCTCCGCGGACGATTTTTGGAGCTTTTCGCCTCCGACTCACCGGAAAGGCACCCGGCGTTGCATGGAGTCTGCACGGGTAGTCCCGGGATCGATAACCCCCTCCACCCAAAAGTATCTTTTCCCATGGGGCCGGAGGAATGGTCATGCGCTACTACCATGACAGCGAGGAGGCCCTTGACTACCCTACGGTCAACCAGGCCGTGGAGGCGGTCTTCGTGGAGCACGCGAGGGGGCATGTCCAGATGCCCCCCAAGGTGTACATCACCTTCGATCACGGGGACTTCAGGACCATGCCCGCCTATGTCCCTGCCCTCGGTATCGCCGGGGTAAAAATCGTAAATGTCCACCCCGATAACCGCACGGCAGGGCTCCCCACTGTCATGGCCCTCACGGTTATCCTTGACGTGGATACAGGGATCCCGAAAGCCCTCATCAACGCAACCCGGCTCACCGATATGCGGACGGGTGCGGCTGGAGCTGTCGCTGCCAAGTACCTCTCCCCGAAGAAGGATGTGGTCCTCGGGGTCATCGGGAGCGGGAAGCAGGCGGAGTCCCAGGTGGAGGCAATCTCGAAGGAGCTCACGATAACCGGGATCCGGGTCTGGTCCAGAGATGAGAGAAACGCCGCCGCCTTTGCCACCCGATTCAAAGACCTCTCGTGCACCTCCACATCTATTGAGAAGGCCTGCGATGCCGACGTGGTGGTCACCACGACGCCATCGAAAAAACCCATCGTTATGCACGAGTGGATCCACGAGGGGACCCACATCAATGCCATCGGGGCCGATGCCCCCGGGAAGGAGGAGCTCGACCCTCTCATCCTGAAGAGGGCGAAGGTCTTTGTGGATGACCGGCCCCAGGCGATCCACTCGGGGGAGATCAACGTCCCCATCTCGAAGGGGCTCTTCCATGCCCATGACATTGCCGGGACCCTGGGCGAGGTGGTCGTCGGGGTGAAGGGGAGGAAGAAGCCTGACGAGGTAACCGTCTTTGACTCGACCGGCCTTGCCATCCAGGACCTCGCAATAGCAGGGCTTGCGATGGCTGTCGGGAAGTGGGTCGAGCTGCCCTTCCCCTGAAGGATCAGTCCCCTTTCCGGAGCGGCCTCGAGTGCTTCCGCCAGATCTCGTCCCTGTACACGGGGCCGCTGTTGTAGGTGCAGAAGGGGATGATCCTTCCTTCGGGAGTGGCGTAGTGGATGCAGCACCGCTGGACCCGGGAGAGGTCATAGTTGTACCGGTCCATGAAGTGCATGGTGCCGATGAAGAGGGAGTTCCAGTGGAAGTCCCGCAGGGCATCGAAGTTCTGGAAGAGGAGCGCACCGGCGAGGACCTTCCAGATCTGGGTGGACCCTGCGTTGTCCCCCTTCTTCACCGAGTTCCGGAGGTTATTGACACCCTCGAGAAGGGTCAGGTACTTGTTGATCTGCCCGCCCTTCTTCAGGTTCTCGGTCATCTTTTTCACGGCCAGGAAGAACTTGTCCACGTCCAACATCCGGTTGATGGGCACCATCCCGTTCTCGGTGACAAAGACGTAGGTGGCAGCACCGCAGTGCTGGTGGGCAGTAAACCGGATCTGGGGCTTCCCGGTATACGTCTCCACGAGGTCCGAGATGGGCACCACGCAGGGGACCGGGTAGAAGTCGTCCTTCCGGATTACGCCCGTGGTCTGTGACTCGATGCGCTCCAGGAGCTCGGGGATGGTGATCCGGGCGTTCCTGACATCATCGTCACTTGCAGCGCCGGTGAAGGCCACGGGCTGGAAGTTCACTCCCCGCACCACGGAGATATGGTCTGCTGCGAACCGGATGATCTCCCCGACCTGGTGATCATTTCGTCCCTTGATAATAGTGGGGACGAGGACCACCCCGAGGTGGACCGAGTCGAGCACCTTCACCGCCTTCCGGTGCTTCTCGATCTGGGGGTCGGTCTCCCTGGTCACCCCGTCGAAGTGCAGGTAGACGGTGGAGAGCCCGGCCTCCTTGAGGGACTTGGCGTACCCGGGGTCCCGGGCGATCTTCACGCCGTTCGTTGCGATCTGGACCTGCTTGAACCCGAGCTCCTTCGCCTTCCTGATGATATCCAGGAGGTCTTCGCGGAGGGTGGGTTCGCCGCCAGAGAACTGGACCGCGGGGGTGGGGACCGGCTTCTCGCTCCGGAGGAGGGTGAGCATCTCCACTACCTGGTCAAAGCCGGGTTCATAGACATACCCGCACGCCCGGGCATTGACGAAACAGAAGTCGCAGTTCAGGTTGCAGCGGTTGGTGAGGTCGATGTTCGCAAGGAGGGTCCCCGACTTGTGGTTCGCGCAGATGCCGCAGTAGCTGGGGCAGCCGTCCCCCGGGGCATCCTTCTGGGGGTTCTCGAGGCCCGACCCGACCGATTCGAACTCGTCGAACCGCCGGTAGAGCGCGGCATCTGACCAGTAGAGATCCCTGAAATGCCCGTCCTCCGGGCAGGTCCGCTCGAAGAAGACCTTCCCGTCCTCTTCGACGATCTCCGCCGCGATGGTCTTGCCGCAGACAGGGCAGAGAGTCCGTGTCGTCTTGAGAAGCATCAGGTATAGCTCCAGGGAACCCCGAAGTATTGTCTTTTTCGATACCTTAATCTTTTTCGGTGCGCCCTATGCTG
This sequence comes from uncultured Methanomicrobiales archaeon, assembly GCA_964551875.1. Classification (GTDB taxonomy): domain Archaea; phylum Halobacteriota; class Methanomicrobia; order Methanomicrobiales; family JACTUA01; genus JACTUA01. Next base: position 30,126 of record CAZKEV010000017.1, read on the forward strand.
AAACTGCTGGCGTTCAAATTGTTCTTTTTCGATACCTTAATCTTTTTTGCGACGCTCTATACTACACTGTTGGCCGAGATACTTAATATCGACTCCTGGTTCTTTGCCCTCGTTTCGGCGCTCTGGATCATGCTTCCGGCCTATGTGCCGAATCCGGCCGCGGTGATCTTCGGCGGGGGACCACCCATCGACGGGGGTGCCAGCTGTAGCGACGGGCGCAGGCTCTTCGGCGACGGGAAGACCGTCAGGGGTTTCATCCTCGGGGTCCTTGCGGGATTCGCGGTCGGGGGCGTGGAGCTCTGGGTGCATACACTCGCCGGCCGGACCCTCAGCTGGTACTTCCTCCCTCTCCATACCATGATCACCGTCACCACATTTGCCGTCGGAGCCCTCCTCGGGGATCTAGCAAAGAGCTTCGTGAAGCGCAGGATCGGAAAGGGGCAGGGAGACCCGTGGCCGGTTGCTGACCAGTACGACTTGGTTGCCGGCGCCTTCCTCCTTACGGCCCTCGTGGCCCCCTGGTGGCTCCTCCAGAGCATCACCCTCCCGGTCCTCATCTGGATCCTTGTACTCACGCCCATCCTCCACCGGGTCACAAATATCGCGGGGCATCACCTGGGGGTGAAGCGGGTCCCATGGTGAAGCTCCTCGCGAGCCTCCTCGCGGTGCACGGGGCCGTCCGCCGTGGGGATTTCCTCCTCGCCTCCGGCATCCGGTCGAGTGTATACGTCGACATAAAGTCGGCCCTGACCGATCCCGGCGTACTCTCGGCCATCGCCCTTGAGATCGCCGAAAGGTGCAGCTTCGAGACGGTGGCGGGTGTCGCCGTGGGTGGGATCCCCCTCGCGGTCGCGGTATCCCTCGCGGCCGGAAAGCCCTATGCAATTGTCAGGAGGGAGGAGAAGGGGCACGGGACAGGGGGAAGGATCATCGGCGAGGTGACAGGGCTCTCGACGCTTATCGTGGAGGACGTCACCACCTCCGGCGGCTCGGTCCTCTCGGCTGTCCGGCTCCTCAGGGAGGCCGGGGCAAAGGTGGACACGGTGATCACGATCGTGGACAGGGAGGAGGGGGCGGCGGGATCCCTTGCAGCCGAGGGAGTGAACCTCATCTCCCTTGTCACCTTAAAAGAGCTCCTGGGCGAGGACTAACCTTTTAAATCGGCGGGGATGATAGGATGGTGATGAAACTCCTCCTTGTGGGCAGCGGGGGAAGGGAGCATGCCATGGCAGAGGCGATCACCCGGGACGGGGAGGTCTCCCTCTATGCCTTCATGGCCCGGAAGAACCCCGGTATCGCACGGGTGGCGAGGGGCATCCTCCTCGGGAGGGAGACCGACGCACAGAAGGCCCGGGATTTCGCGGTGAAGGAAGGGGTGGACTATGCCATTGTCGGTCCGGAAGCACCCCTGGAGGCCGGTATCGTCGATCTCCTGGAGGAGTCAGGGATACCGTGTGCCGGCCCGACCCGGGCCGCGGCACGCCTGGAGACCGACAAGGCCTTCTGCCGGGACATGATGGCAGCCCATGGCATCGCCGGCTGCCCGAGATACCGGGTCTTCCACGACACCGGTGAGGCGGTTGCCTTCATCGAGGAATACGGGGGGGACCTTGCGGTGAAGCCCATCGGCCTCACCGGGGGAAAAGGGGTCAGGATCATGGGGGAGCAGGTTGACAGTCAGGGGGCGATCGCGTATGTGAAATCCCTCTCGGGCAACGTCGTGCTGGAAGAGCGGCTCATCGGCGAGGAGTTCACCCTCCAGGCCTTCGTGGATGGATCCCGCCTTGTTCCTGCCCCCCTCGTCCAGGACCACAAGCGGGCTTTCGAGGGGGATAACGGGCCGAATACAGGAGGGATGGGCTCCTACTCCATGCCCGATCACCGCCTGCCTTTTGTCTCGGAGGAGGACTACCGGAAGGCGATCCGGATCATGGAGGATGCGATCCGTGCGCTTGCCCGGGACGGGTTCCCCTACCGGGGGATCCTCTACGGCCAGTTCATGAACACGAGGGAGGGTCCCCGGGTGGTGGAGTTCAATGCCCGTTTCGGGGATCCCGAGGCGATGAATGTTCTCCCTATCATGACGACGGGCCTCGCGGATGTCGTCTGCAGCATCGTCGAGGGCACTCTCTCGGGGGCGAAGGTCGGGTTCGGGAAGAAGGCGACGGTATGCAAGTACGTGGTCCCTGAAGGCTATCCCGAGGCGCCCCGGAGCGGCGAATCCATCGCCATGGGTGATACCGGCAGGGCGCGACTCTATTTTGCAGACGTCGAGGAGAAGGATGGGGTGCTTGCAACCCGGACCTCCCGCACCCTCGCATTCGTCGGTATCGCCGATACCCTGGAGGAGGCGGAGGGGATGGCAGAGGGTGCGGCCTCATCGGTGAAGGGCCGGGTGTACCACCGCCGGGACATCGGCACGAGGCAGCTCCTCGCAAAACGCTCATCCCACATGGAGGCTATCCGATGAGAAGAGACTTCATCTCGGTCCTGGATGCGGATCCCCATGACCTCACCCGCCTCCTCGATAGTGCCGCGCGGATGAAGCGAGAAAGGAGGGGGGCCGGCGATCGCCGCATCCTGGCAGGGAAGTGCCTTGCCATGGTCTTTGAGAAGGCCTCGACACGGACGCGGGTCTCCTTCGAGGTCGGGATGGAGGAGCTCGGCGGGCACGCCATCTTCCTCAACCCGAACGACCTGCAGCTCGGGCGGGGCGAGGAGATCCGGGATACGGCGCGGGTGTTATCGCGGTACGTGGCCGGCGTCATGATCCGCGCATTCAGGCACGGGACGATCGAAGAGTTTGCCCGGTACTCCGCGATCCCGGTGATCAACGGCCTCTCGGACCGGGAGCACCCCTGCCAGATCCTCGGCGACCTCTTCACCCTCAGGGAGTACTTCGGGTCAACGGACGGCCTCTCGGTCGCCTGGATCGGGGACGGGAACAACGTCTGCCACTCACTCATCCTCGCGGTGGCCATGGCAGGGGTGGATCTTGCTGTAGCATCGCCGGCGCGCTACCGGCCGGATCTGGGGATCGTCGAGGCTGCGCGGGCTGCAGGGGCGAAGATCCGGGTGATCACCGATCCCCGGGAGGCCGCACGTGATGCCGATGTCCTCTACACCGATGTCTGGGTCTCCATGGGGGAGGAGGCGGAGCGGGAGGAGCGGCTCGCTGCCTTCCGGGGGTATACCATCGATGCGGGCCTCCTCTCCGTTGCATCCCCTGATGCCGTGGTACTTCACTGCCTCCCCGCCCATCGGGGGGAGGAGATCACCGACGAGGTCCTGGAAGGGCCTCATAGCATCGTCTGGGACCAGGCCGAGAACCGGCTCCATACCGAGAAGGCCCTCCTCGCCTCCCTTCTCGGTTAGGAGATCCTACTTCTCTGCGCTCTTCTCCGGGCGCGGCATGAACCCCCCGCCCTCGATGAATTTGGCGAGCTCCTCCTTCATGAACTTCTCCACCTCCTCCACGACCCCGCGCTTCCCCCGGAAGGCAAGGATCTCCCGCTCGGTCCCGTCCATGTTCGCGAAGTAGAGGGGCATCTTCCGCTCCACGATCTGGACGTCGAACTTCTTCATGATCTCGATGATGATGGTCTTCGGCACCCCGGGCGGGATGATCACGTCGAACAGTTCCTCTTCTGCCATGGAAACTCTCCTGTTATTTCCCTATCTTCATCCTTCTCTTCATAATACATGGCCCTCCACGGACACCGCCGAGGGGATTCCTCGGCTTTCCCAGGGAGCACATGCACCGGCCCATGAGGGCTGCCCCCCGGCCGAGGCCGTCATCGACGAAGACGAGGTGGTCGATGGGATCGTCGTAGATCCCCCTCTCGGTTATTCCGTCGACAATCAGGTAAGGTTTATTCCCCGAGATGGCGGCACGCCCGGTGAACCCGATGGAGGAGTTGGGCGGGACCAGGTTCTCGTGGACGGCAACATCGACAAGCCTGAGGGCCATCTCTGCACAGACCCGGTCCACCACCTCGTTCACCGTGGCAAGCCCGTATTTATCATAGATCTCGGTGCCGATCTCAACGAGCTTCGGGATGTCGCTCCCGTTCTCCCCGCAGTCGCACCCGATGAGGGCAACCCCGGACTTCACCGCAACATCGGCATAGACCGGCACCCTCCCGAAGCGCCTCCGGTCCGGGGGAACCATGCGGATGTCGACATGCTTGTGGGACCGCTCCACGTAGTCCTCGACGAGAGCGGACTCCCGCTTCCGGAACATCCCGGTGGCAGAAGCCTCGCCAAAGACGTCCAGGGCACAGCCGGTCCGGGGGTCGACGAGGCCGGTCCCCCGCACCAGGGCATCAGGGACGGCACCCGCGAGGCCACAGAAGTTCCCGATCGTCTTCGCGAAGGGGTTCTCAGCATCCCGGGGGACATCGCTCGTGATCCTCCCGTCGAGGGTGGTCCCGAAGTCGATGGTGATGCAGGGGTTCCTGAAGTCCACCGGCGTCCACTTCGCCCCCTCCTTGATCCCGGCCATGGCGAGCTCCCCCTCCATCTCGTTTGCCACCATCTCCACCCCCGTGGACCCGAGGGGCGGCAGCACTCCGGCAACCGCCCCGACGAAGACCACCTTATCCGTGAAGCTGAAGGGCTGGAGCTTCTGCGAGAGGTTCTCCTTGGTCATGGGCGGGGTCATCTTCCGGGGGGGGACACCGGCGATCAGGCAGCCGTTTGCAAGCGCGATGACGAAATCCCCCACCTGGTCCGGGGACTCCATCTCGGCCACCACGCCCGTGGACCGGACCACGAAGTCCAGATCGCAGTTGATGTCCAGGTGGACCTCGCGGTGGCACTCGATGATGATGTCCCGGACGAGCTCGGTCACCGACTGGCGGGTGATCTGGGTCCCGTCGATGGTCTCGCCGAAGATCTCCTCTCCGGGCTTGGGGGGTCGTATGTCCCGGCTCATCCGGACCGTCTTGTTGATGAGGTAGCAGAACCCGGTCTCCAGGTTCGTGCCCGTGAGGATGCACTTCGTCGTGGTGTTCCCCATCTCGACCGAGGCACAGATGAAGTAGGGCTTTATCCTGTATTCAGGGATGTTCATCCCTGCCCCGTGGGCGATGGAGGGGGGGCGGGGACTCTCCACGATATGGGGTTTGGGCTTGAAAAAACGGTCAAAAAAACGGGCTGGCATGGGTATAAAAAGTCTTCTTTCGGAGTGTGTTAAGGTTTTCTATATTGAGCAGGGGTTTCCTCACTGGCAGAATACCGGCGACTGGGATGGGGGCTTCTTCGACCGGCCGGGAGGCCAGATCAAGGGGGTACCCGTCCTGTCCTGCAGGCCAGGGACGATCCCGCAGGCAGGGAAGTTCCTCTCTCCATTCCCTGCCGCCCCTTCTCCCTGCCGGGAGGGAGCGGCGGGATCCCATAGGTCTTCCCCATCGGGGGCTCCCGGTCCTCTGCACCATGGGGGAACCCATGGAGGAACGGGGATATATTCCTCGCGTGAACGATAGATCGGTAACGCTAATATACCCCCAAGAGATTGCTTTACCGATGACTGCGGGGCTCCCGAAAGCCAGCCGGTTTCAATCCTGTACCTGGGGAGAGGGGGGTTAGCCTGCGCCCGGAGAATTCACCCTCGGTCTGATCGTGGTCCTTGTCCTGGTCCTTGCAGCCGAGTTTGTGAACGGGTGGACCGATGCGCCGAATGCCATAGCAACCGTGGTCTCGACCCGGGTTCTCTCGCCGAGAAGAGCGATCGTGATGGCAACAATCCTCAACATCGCCGGCGCTTTCTCGGGGACGGCTGTTGCTGCTACCATCGGAACGGGAATTGTCGATGCTTCGGTTATCAACCTCACCACCGTCGCAGCGGCCATGATCGCCCTCGTCTTCTGGAGTACTTTCGCCGCCCGGTTCGGCCTCCCGACCAGTGAGAGCCACGCCCTGGTCGCCGGCCTCGCCGGAGCTGGCCTCGCAGTGGCCGGGCCTGCCGTGCTCCTCTGGGAGGGATGGCAGAAGGTCCTCATTGGCCTGGCCTTCTCAACCTTCCTAGGATTCCTGGGGGGATGGGGGATAACCATTGCCATCCACAAGATATTTGGACATTCCCACCGGAGGGGGATGCGAGAGGTCTTCGGCAAGCTCCAGCTCGTCTCGGCAGCCTTCATGGCCTTCGGCCATGGGAGCAACGATGGCCAGAAATTCATCGGAGTCTTTGCCCTGGCCCTGGTCATCGGGGGTATCCTTCCCACGTTCCAGGTACCTCTCTGGGTGGTCGTCCTCTGCTCGGTGATGATGGGTATCGGCACCTCAACCGGTGGGTGGCGCATCATCAGGACCATGGGGATGAGGATGGTGAAACTGGAACCGTACCAGGGTTTTGCCGCCGAGACGGGAGCAGCTTCGGTCATCCAGGCGGCCTCCATCTTCGGCATCCCCCTCTCCACGACCCATACCATCAATACGTCCATCATGGGGGTGGGGACGGTGAAGGGATTCTCCGCCGTCCGGTGGGGCGTCGTCCGGCAGGTCGTCCTTGCATGGATCCTCACCTTCCCCATCTGCGG
>CAZKEV010000018.1:0-35849 GCA_964551875.1 uncultured Methanomicrobiales archaeon
ATTTTCCCCGTCGTATATCCTTAGTGGATTTGGGGGATAAAATGACACCTTACCCTAATCTTTTACGCTTTCATGAGCATATAATATTATTTCATTAATTTCATTAATCCTACAGAATTCTTCCAAAAATCTTAACAAAGCTGTCCCATACCCCTGAGATTGCATATTTTCCTTTATCGCTAGAACATCGAGTAAGATACGGTTATTTTTCAGCCGTTTTATATATGCTATTCCTGCGAAATTATTTTTCTCTTCTATTATATAGGCACAATATGTAGGATCAATGCACTGTCGATAGTAATAGTCATCAATAATATTTGGAATGAAGTCCTTCCCGCAATCAACTGTATTCCCGCAATCTTTTTTTGTTAATTTTCTAATATTACCAACTTTGTAGAAACTTATTGGAATCCTGGTTGTCCCGAATACGATATTTTCGAATTCACCAATATAGGAAGCCCAGAAATTTGGTATGAAATCTGCACCGTTCCTTAAAAAAACAGTTAGAGTTTTTACATCTTCCGCTTCTCGAGAATAAAAATAATTTTTCATATTATATAGGGTCGTTCCTGAATTTACAATACTATCGCAGATCAGAATAAATTTCCCTTTGAAATCAATGCCTCCGAAGGAATTCGCAAGAAATTCTCCTTTTTTTTCAACGTCTACAGGATAAAAAGTTAATTGGTTATCTTTTGTTGATAATTTCTTGACAATTTTCTCTGAAACCTCATTCCCAGATTTTCCAGCTCCGATTAAAATAGGATATTTCGTTTTTCCTTCAACGGTATAAAAATCTTTTATTTTATTGGAGAGGGATTCTAAAACATTATCATACATTTCGTCACAAATGAATGTGAGCATATAGAATATATTATATATCTGAGTTAATCTTTTTTTGCCCAATCTTGGGTTTTACTTATCGGGGATGGACAGGTTTGACTAAGGGGCCCCCTATAGGATGCTTTTCGACGACCGATCCCAACTCCTCGAAGTAGCACTCCCTGCAATAGGTTTCACCGGAGATCGTCTTCCTGCCGGTGAGAAATTCCTGTATACGAACTCCACATTTTTTACAGGTGTCCGCCATACCCACTTTACCCCTTTAAGTTTGGGATTACTAGGTTGATCTCACAACATTTATAAGTTTGGTTTTGTAGCATAACTCCAACTTAGCTGTTCAGCAATCGCTGATCGAACCTCCATTTCTATGGTTCCTGCTTCGCTCTGTTGCTACATTCTACAATCTTCATCCCAAACTATTTATACCTTGTGATAAAATCCGGGGTTAAAAACAGAATAAAAAAATATGTACTCACCTGATCAATGGTAGAATCCGTATTAGCTAGATTTATTCATCTTTCGATCCTTCCTCAATTGAGATCTTTTAAAATCTTAAATGATAAGTAAAGATCAGATTAATTTTTAACAAAAATTATTATAGTAACGACTAAAAAGGTTTGGAATTCTTCTCCGATCTCAGATCATCCGGTTCACACAGACCGTTTCAGCTTGGGAAACGCCGGGTACCTCAGAGAGGGCCTTCTCCACGGCGTCGGTCCCGCCCTCTTCGTCATTGACGATGACCGCGATCTTGAGGGCACTCAGGCCAAAGGCGATGGGCTCGACGCCCACGTCCTGGATGGACGGGAGCTTCTTCTTTACGTCTGCCTCAAGCTTCTTCATGTCCACGTCCACCGACTCGGGCATGATGCGGACGAGGGCGACTACCTTTCCCATCCCTTACGGCCCCCAGAATCCGCACTTCGGGCAGACATACGGGACGCTCTGCATTCTGCAGCGGACACACCTGCGGATGAGGGTCTTGCACTCCGGACACCCGAACTCCGCAGCCCCCTGCTCGGCAAGGGGGGCGCTGCAGGAGGTACACTTCTTGATCTCCATTCACCGGCTCCCAAAGGATTCTTTATAATCTACCCCTTCCGGGAATTAAAGCCTTGGTTCGATGACCGTCCCGGGCACCTCCCTGCCCTCCAGGAAGCCCCTGACCCTGCCTTCTGCCCGCCCGTTCAGGATGGTAGTCCTCACCCGGTGGGCGAGGGCGAAGGGGATGAGGCACGGGTCCACCACGTCGGAGATGCAGGGTCCCGTGACCCTAGGAAGGAGGACGCCCTCCTTCGTAATCCCGTCCACCGACTTGAGGATGAGGAGATCGACTCTGAGCTCCGAAGCGACCCATGCCGAGATGGTATCCGAAGTCACATTCCACGTGTGGGGCAGGGGGTCCCGTTCCCGCAGGATGCGGTAAGGAAGGACTATCTCTGCTCTCGCGGGGAGAAAGAGATCGTGAGTGACCGGAAGCCCTTCCACGGCCAGGAACCAGCCGAACTGGTCCATGGCAAGGATAGCCATCCAGTGGGCCTGTTCATCGGGGAGGTTCATCGACCTGACCAGCCGGGCAAAGGGGCCGCCCCCGGGAACGACGAGAAGGGGTCGCCCGGCCCTCTCCAGGATGGAGACAATGCTCCCTGCCTCGGGGAAGAGGCTCCCCCCGACCTTTACCACGAGAGGCCGATCCGCCGGGTCCATATCAGAGAATCGATCGCGTCCTTCATAAAAGGGGAGGGCATACTCATCCGGGATGCGCAGGTTTCTCCTCCTCTTCTTCATCCTCGCACTTACCCTTTCCTCGGCTTCTGCCTTCAGGATCGTTGAATTCTGCCCGGACACCTATCTTCCCCGTGACGCGGATGCCTTTCTCATTCTTGAAGGGACAGGATCCCTCGAGAACGTAACCATCGCCGACGGGGAAGGCTCCATCACCTTCCCTGCCGGGGCGTATATCCAGGGACGGGTAACCGTGGCGGACGAGGCCCCCGCATTCGAGGCAACCCATGGTATCCTCCCGGATTTCGAGCTGAAGGAGACCAGCCCTGCCGTCCCGGACATGGTAAAGGCCGGCCGCTATGCCCCGGCAAATGCAGAGGACGAGCTCGTCCTCTCCGTCCGTGGCCAGGTTGTCCAGTCGGTCCGCTGGCCGGGGGATCTCCAGCCGCGTGAGGGGCAGGTCCACTTCCTCTCTGGTTTGGTGTGGGACCCCCGCATACTCCTCCTCGGCCAGTCCCAATTCAACGCGGAGACCTTCACGAACGCCACGGTGACCGCGTTTGTCTCTCCTGACTCCTCTTTCAATGTGCTCGAGAAGGCGGTCTCCGGAGCGCGGCGGGAGATCCTTTTGAACGCCTACGAGCTCACCCATCCGGGCATCGGGGATCTCCTCATCGCAGCCGATCAGCGGGGGGTCTCGGTCCGGATCCTCCTGGAAGGGGGTCCTGTCGGGGGGATCAGCCCGGACGAGGAGGCAGTCTGCGCGGCCCTCAACCGGACCGGTATTCCCCTGTTCAGGATGACCACAACGGCTGCCGCCCATGCCCGGTACCGGTACAACCATGCCAAATACCTGGTGATTGACGGGGAGGACCTTTTCATCTCAACCGAGAACTTCGGTATCCACGGGTATCCGCCCCCGGGCTACCGCGGGAACCGCGGATGGGGAGCCCTCGTCGAGGATCCGGGTGTTGCCGGCTACTTCAGGGAAGTCTTCTTGGCCGATATTCACGGGGGAGATGTGATCCCTTACACCCCCGCCTCACGACAGACCTCCTTCCCCTCCCTTATTCCCTACCAGGTGCAGTTCCCATCGCTCCGGGTTACGGGGGCTGCAGTGACACCCGTCCTTTCTCCGGATACGAGTGGTGAGGTCCTCTCCCTTCTTGCCCGTGCAAAAGACCGGGTCGAGATAGAGCAGGCATCGATCAGGAACTCCTCACGGGGTGATCTTGACCCCTTCCTCTCGGCAGCGGTGAATGCTTCAAGGCGCGGGGTCGCGGTGAGGATCCTCCTCGACGGGAGCAGGTACAATGATGAGGGGCCCGCGGATAACAACGAGATGGTGGACCTGGTGAACGCCCTTGCCCGCCGTGAAGATCTTCCCCTCTCTTCACGGATTCTGGATCCGGGGTCAGCCAACCTGGAAGCGATCCATACCAAGGGAGTCGTTGTAGACGGGCGGTTCGTGCTCATCTCTTCCATCAACTGGAACGGGAACTCCCCGAACTTCAACCGGGAGGCTGGCGTTCTCCTCGAGAATCCCGCTCTCGGGGGCTACTTCTCCTCGGTCTTTGACGAGGACTGGAACCGGGCGGGGGCCGGAGGTGGGGCGGGAGGGCCGGACATGGTGAAGCTCGCCGTCGCGGGAATAGTCATTGTCATCTTCCTTCTCCTCTTCCTGAGGAGGAGGGGGTGACCCCATCCAGCTGAATCGGGAATCAGTCAGTGGAATTCCGTGAAATGGAATGACCCCGGAGTCCCGAATATATTTATTCACCCCTATGCAATGCATCCACCAGGCTGGGTGTTTAACGGTGAGCGCAGGCGTATTCAGGGAGTACCTGGGCCGGTCTGTGGTCAAGGCCATCAGCTACCGGATTATCGTGGTGGTCGCGGATTTCGCGGCGGTCTATCTCTTCACGAGCCGGGTGGAGATAGCCCTGGGTTTCGTGGTGGTCAGCAACATCTATACATCGGTCCTCTACCTTCTCCACGAGCGGTTCTGGGACAGGGTGGCCTGGGGAAGAGGGGTGAGTTGAGCGATCCGGATCCTCGGGATTTATCACCCCTCCCGTGAACTCCTCCCTTCGTGCTCGAGCAGCAGGAGCGCATGGCCCTCGGCCTCCTCATCAGCGTTCTTGTCATCCTCTCCGCAGGCCACCTCATCCTCACTGCTCTCGGTGATGCACCCTTTGCAGCCCCGTACAGCGAGAGTTCCCGGGAAGGAGACCTCGTCGCTGTCACGGGAGTTGTTGAAGGGATCACCCCGACCTCCACCGGCGGCCACCTCCTTCTCTCGGTGAACAAGACACGGGTATTCATCCCTTCACCTGCCTCCCGCGAGGTCAGCATCCGGATGAATGACACCGTTCGGATTTACGGGATCGTCCAGGTTTACCAGGGAAAGAAGGAGGTTGCGGTGAGGGATGCCCGCGATGTGACCGTAAATCCGCCTCCCTCCTGAGGGATCCCTCCGGGGTTCCGCGGCTCTGGACGAGAATTGTCGTCGGAATGACTATGGCCGGGAGTGTATCGGCCTCTTCCTCACATCCATGAAAACAGGATCCGTTCAGGCATGAAATTGAACCGTCCCCAAGGATAAAGGATTTTTACTCTATGAACTTTATGTACTGTATAAGCAGTCCCTGAACCCGGGGAGGAAGGCGATTTATGGCAGAGCACCATAGGCAGACAAAGGATTATTTCTGGTTCGTCGTGATCTTTGGCACGACAGGAGCGGCCCTCACGGCGACCCTGATCGGCCTGAGGCACGGAGTATTCTCGGTATTTCCCCATCTCTACTACTTTCCCATCATCATCGTATCCTACCTCTACCCGCGGAGGGGGGTCATCTTCTCGGTCCTCCTCGGCGGCCTCTACCTCTTCCTCATGTATGCCTTCGCCTTCGGGAATACAGATGCCCTCGCCTCCGGGACTGTCCATTTCTACGTCTTTGTCACCGTCGGGTTCATCGCCTCGAGCCTCTCCGGGAAACTGCTTGAATCAGAGGCCAAATTCCGGGACATCACCGAGAACTCGCCCCTCGGGATCTACCTGACCGAGAAGGGGAAGTTCCGGTACGTGAACCCGCGCTTCGCCGAGATCCACGGGTACGGGCCCGACGAGCTCCCGGGCCGCATGGGGCTCGAGAACCTCGTCCATCCCGATGACTGGCAGGTGATGCGGGAACAGTTCCACACGCTGGATGCAGGCGAGGAGAAGCCCTTCAAGTCCCTCGCCCGGACCCTGACCAAGGACGGGAGGACCATCTGGGTGGAGATCCTGGGATCCCGGATCAGCTACCAGGGGCGGCCGGCCTACATGGGCACCCTCATGGATGTGACCGAGCTGAAGCATACCCGGGACGCCCTCGCAGAGAGCGAGGCGCGGCTCCGGACGCTCATCGAGTCCATCGGCGCCGGGGTCCTGGTCGTGGACCCTGCAAGCCACCTGATCACCGATGTGAATCCAGCAGCTGCCGAGATGATCGGAGCCCCCAGGGAGCAGATAGTCGGCAAGGTCTGCCACCGGTTCATCTGCCCCGCGGGTGAGGGGAACTGCCCGGTCACCGACCTCGGGGAGAACATCGACCATGCCGAGCGGGTGCTCCTCCAGGCTGACGGCAACCGCCGCGCGATCATCAAGACCGTTGTCTCCGTGAACCTCGGGGGCCGCCCGTACCTCCTGGAGACCTTCCTCGACATATCCGAGCGGCAGAAGGCCGAGGTGGCCCTCCGTGAATCGGAGAAGCGCTACCGGACCCTCTTCGACTCTGCAAGCGATGCCATCTTCATCCAGGACCTCTCGGGCCACTTCCTGGAGGTCAACCGGGCGGCCTGCGACCAGCTCGGGTACACCAGGGATGAATTCCTCCGGATGAACCCCAGGGAGATCGAGGCGCCCCCGTTCCAGGGCCTCCTCATGGACTGGATCGACGAGGTGAAGAACGGCGGCTTCCTGGAGATGATGCGGGGTGGCCGGTCCACCTTCGACACCGTCCATGTCCGGAAGAACGGGAGCTACATGCCGGTCGAGATCAGCTGCCGGTTCATTGAGTTCGAGAACGCCCCGGCCCTTCTCCTCATCGCGAGGGATATCACCGAGCGGAGGCGCATGGAGGGGATCCGGGCCCTCCTCGCCTCCATCGTCCAGTCCTCCGAGGAGGCCATCATCAGCACCGAGCTGGACGGGGCCGTGGTGAGCTGGAACCCGGGCGCCGAGGCCATGTTCGGGTACACCGATGCCGAGATGAAGGGGCAGCCCATGTCCCGGATCGTGCCGCCGGAGCTCCACCATGAGATGATCGAGGTCCTCGAGCGGCTGGGGCAGGGGGAGCGGATCCAGCACTACGAGACGGTGAGGCTTCGGAAGGACGGGAGCCGGGTCGAGGTCTCCCTCTCCGTCGCCCAGCTCAAGGATGCCAACGGGCAGGTCATCGGGACTGCAACGATCGCCCGCAACATCACCCAGAGGAAGGAGGCCGAGCGGGCCCTCCTCGCATTCATCAACGAGGCCGCGATGCGCCTCCGCCACCCCGTGGAGATAGTCCATGACCAGCTCAAGGAGATGCAGCAGCAGGTGGCCTCGGGTGATCTGTCGGGCGAGGACCTGAAGGTGCTCCTCTCGGTCCAGATCAGGAACACCGAGCAGATCATCGAGAATCTCAACTACCTGAACCGCGCCATCCTCCAGGGGAAGAAGGACATACCTGACTCGTACCGGAGGTACCTCACGAGGTAGCGGGGCACGTGATGACGTTCGCCTTCGACAGGTTGGATAAGGACAAAATATACCTCTGCCTCTCGTCAGCCGAGCGGTTGCGGGAGAACGCAAGTTCCATCATCCGGGGCCTGCTCTCCAGGGGATATGTGGTCGTCGTCGTGACCACGAACCAGCCCTACGCCATCCTGAAGAAGACGTACGAGAAGGACGGGATCGATCTCTCCCGGGTGGGGTTCATTGACACCATCACCCGCTATGCCATCGGCGAGGTTCCGGCCGGTGCCCGTGGGGTAAGGTTCACGAGCAGCCCCTCGGACCTCACCCAGATGGGGATCGCCATCTCCGACTCCCTCAAGGACATGGGCGGGAAGAAAGCGGCCATCCTCCTCGACTCCGTCTCCACCATGCTCATCTACCTCCCCTCGGCAAACCTCTCCAAGTTCATCCACTTCGTCTCCAGCAAGCTGAAGATCCTGGACATGACCGGTATCTTCCTCGCCGTCGAGGACGGCCTCGATCCCATGCTCCTCTCCCAGCTCACGACTTTCGTGGACCAGGTCGTGAATATGGATAAGGAGCAGGCCTCCGCCCCGCCGCCATCACCCCCCTCATCTCCCCCGCCATCACCGCCACCCAGGCCCCCATCATCATCCATGCCGCCGCCCCCTCCGCCCGCACAGCCGCCTTCCCAGCCGACCCAGCCACCGCGCCGGCAGCCACCGCCATACTGAGGGCGTTTCGGGAATCCCCCGCCCCGCGAGGACCTGCAGAGGACGGCGATTATTTCTTCCTGCGGAACAAAACTCTCCCTGAGTCATGGAGATCGTCTCCGTCATCCTCATCATCACCGGACTCTGCCTCTTCGAGACCATCTCCTCGATCGACAACGCTATCATCAACGCCGAGGTCCTCTCATCCATGGGGGAGCGCGCCCGCCGCTGGTTCCTCCTCTACGGGCTCATCATCGCGGTCTTCCTCATCCGGGGGATCCTCCCCTGGGCCATCGTCTGGTTCACCACACCCTCCCTCGGCCCCCTCGGGGCCCTCACCGCGGCGTTCTCCAGCGACCCCAAGGTCATCGAGGCCATCGAGGCCTCGGCCCCGGTCCTCCTCATGGGGGGCGGTACCTTCCTCGTCTTCCTCTTCTTCCACTGGCTCTTCCTATGAGGAGAAGCACTTCGGCCTCCGGGGCGAGCGCTACATCAGGTCAAAGGGGGTCTGGTTCTTTGCGATCGTCTCCATCCTCCTCACCCTCATCGTCTGGTTCGCCCTCAAGGTGAACCCCATGGTTGCCTTTGGCGCCGTGGTGGGCTCCACCGCGTTTTTCATCGTCCACGGCTTCCGCCAGAACGCCGAAGCCCAGGAGAAGAACCTCATGGACTGTTCCATCTCGGACGTATCCAAGATCTTCTACCTGGAGGTCATCGACGCCACCTTCTCCATCGACGGGGTCCTCGGGGCGTTCGCCTTCACCCTCTCGGTGCCCCTCATCATCCTGGGGAACGGCTTCGGGGCCTTCGTGGTCAGGGAGCTCACCGTAGGCAATTTCGACAGGATAAAGCGCTACATCTACCTGAAGAACGGGGCCATGTACTCCATCCTCGCCCTCGGAGCCATCATGGTCCTGGACAGTTTCGGTTTTGGGATCCCGGGCTACCTCTCCCCCCTCGTCACCTTCGGCGTGGTCGGCTACTTCCTCTACAAATCAATGTTAATAGTCCGGAAAATGAGTGAAAAAACTGAGTGAAACTGTGCTTAGAAAGTATTTTGAGCGAATTTTCTTAACTTAATGCAGTTATTTTCGTTAATTCCTTTTTAATATGTTCTAATAAATGATCTGCTAACTGTGCTCCCACGACCTCAGCAGCGATTTCCTCGTTTTTTAGTTCTTCCAATAATTCTTTGGGATAGAATTCTTTTCGAATTGCCGCAAGTGTCTTATAAATTTTTTTCCCTCGCTTTTTTCGAACCATAAACTACACCTTCATTTGAATGCATCTAGCAGGTTCCTAACTAAATAATTGATGTTAGCTTCAGGTTTGAAATAGTGCTTTCTTTTTATCCAAATAAATCCATCACCTTTAGAAATTACAGCGACATCTATTGGACCCCCTACTGTTTCCTTGTCTTTCGAGTATTTCCTTTTAAAAGATGTTAAATTAACAAGAGATTCTGCCATTGCGGCTAATTCTTCTTTTGGAAGAGCTCTCACTATATCGGTTATAGGATCAATAAATCTGTCATGCTTAAACTTTTCAAAATCCTTCTTATAAATAACATATTTATCCCGAGAAATTTTTTCAATTTTTTGACCAATTGAATTTTTCATGTCATCCTCCAAATTCTTAATAAGAGCAAGAATGATTTTGGGATATTCTGAGAAAAATCGTGAAAACATTTCATCAATGGTACGTTCAAATTTCGGTGAAATGCCTTGTATAAATGTATCTACCATTTCTCTTTGAGCAAAAGGAGCAATAATACCCCCCGTTTCTCGATTTATAGAAGCTATTTCCTTTTGATATTTTAATTTCGATTGGATTAACGAATCAGTTTTAAGGTACACATATGATGGAAAAACCTCTTTATTTCCAAATCCAGATATGACTATTCCGGAAGTACTTCTCGATTCAACATGCTTTGGAAATTTTACTGGTAAATTTATGGCAATTTTTAGTAATTTTTCTAAAACCTCTTGTTTAAGCTTGAATTTTCCAAAAACTTTTTTTATTACTTTATTTATATCTTTTGTATAATTCTTTTCTATTAAATCTCTAATTTCTTGGGTAAAATTAAGTCCATAGTCACATTTATTCCATTCTTCAAATTGATTATGAATAGTTTTTTCAAGAGCTTCGATTAGTTCATCTTCGGTAATCTCACCTTTTTCATTTTCAAATTTTTTTAATTGCTGTTCCCAAGTTTCCAAAATAAACCTATAAAAAGCAAAAACATCGTTTAAAAAATATTCCTTTTGTACCGTTGATGGAATTAAATCCTTTTTAGTTTCTAAATATTTTATGAAATAATTGGCATATTGCTCAAGTTTATCGAAATTTTGATTAAAATCACTTCTGAATAATTTTATAATTGTTTCCCAAGGAATACCCATGAAACTTGCATTACCAAATACCATTATTCCAACAGGATGAGATTTTGAGAGATTGTAAATTTTATTCGCAGTTGAGAAAATTTTTTCACTTTTTTCAAAACTGAATGTTACAGCGCTGTCTGCTGCTAATGCTACCGCTTCTTTATTCATTACTAGATTTCTGCTGTCATTTAAATTTCAATAAACGTTTTTTGCACTTATATTTTATTCCAATAAATTATTCGATATTTTGTTTAGTTAGTTGTTATACCCGCGAAAAAGATTTCTTCCCAGGAGGGAGATACTTTCCATGGCTCCACGGCTTCCGCTCCTCATCATAACCCTCTTCCTTACCGCCGCCCTTCTAGCCGGCTGCGGGGAGAGAGTTTTCCCCCAGGCACCCGAGACCCCTGCTGTGACGACCACCCCTGCCACCACGCCCTCTGCTACCACAGAGGCTCCCCAGGTCACCGCGGTGCCCGAACCCTTCCCCGGTGCCCTCACCCTGGGCACGCCGTACCGGTACGGCCGGGATGACATCGCGATGGAGGTGACCGTCTACAAGGTCAGGGTCATGGACGAGTACGAATGGTGGTCCCCGCAATGGGGGAAGTACTGGAATACTACCCCAAAGGCAGGGAACCAGTTCCTCTTCGCCTTTGTCCGCCTGGTTGACCGGGGAACGGCCAGGGCCCGGCTCCCCTCGCCGTCGATGTTCGTTCTCCACGGCGGCGGTAACTACTCTGTCCAGACCACGGACCGGGACAACAGCCTCTGGATCAAGGGGATAGATGTCAAGCAGTACGATTTCTACTACGACGAGAAGGGCGGCTATATAGACCCGTCCGAGTCCAACAAGGTAGAGGGGTTCCTCCTCTACGAGGTCCCGGCGACCCTCGACCCCGCCCACGCCTACCTGGAGGCCACCTTCTCGAGCAAGGCGGCCGCGGTCTGGAAGCTTGGCTAGGATAGCAGCGGCCGGAGGGCCACGAGGACCTCCTCCGCGGTCCCCACCACCTCTGCCGACTCCTGGATCATGAGGTTCACCCTTCTTCCGGCTTCCGGCCTCCTCCGGTCAGTGGAAAGGGCGATGACCGGGATCCCCTTCGCAGCCGCATAGCCCATCTCCCATGCAGTGCCAGAGTCTGTGTCGGCCCCGTCGCAGACTGCAACCACACAGGAGGCCCCGTCCAGGGCCTTGATGTGGCTCTCGAAGATGGCCTTTTCGCGCCCCCTTCCCTCAACTCCTTCGCCTGTATCCTGGGGAAGGTAAACAGTGTAGCCATTGGCGGTAAGGAGGCCCCTGAGCATGAGGTTGAAGGCCCGCTCGGCATCCGAGAAGAGGGGGGCGGCGAGGTAGACTTGTGATCGTGATTCCGGTCTCTTCTCCATATTCGTGATATCCGGTGCCCCGGGATAAAAGAGTGGATGGTCCGGTGCCTTGCTGGGCTTTCGTTACACTTATCCCCGCTATCCGGCATCTTACCGCCGAAGAGGAGGCCAGGACCATATCATAGTAAAGGATTCATCTTCCTATTGGGCTCTTGGGGGACTACCGCCCCCGCCGCGGGCATCCCCCGCCGTGCAACGAGACTCGTCATCGCCGGTTGTTAGCTTCGTTTGGGATATCTCCCTGGAAAGGTATCATGCATCTGGCTGCCAATAGTACACTCATCCATGATCCCTCTCCTTGCGTACCGTGACGACACCTGCGACCCGAGGAAGTGCTCGGTGAAGAAGCTCGGCCGTTCCGGCATGGTCCGTATCCTGCCACGCATCCGAGCGATCCCCCGAAGAACCATCCTCCTCGACCCCACGGCAGAGCAGGCACTCTCGCCCGCCGACCGCCCTGTCTCATCGATCACCGTGCTCGACTGCTCCTGGGAGGTCCTCGACACCTCGGCGGTAAGGAGCCTCCGCCACCGCCGGGCCCTTCCCTTCCTCCTTGCCGCAAACCCTTTGAACTTCGGGAAGCCCTTCAAACTCTCGTCGCTGGAGGCCTTCGCCGCCGCCCTCTTCATCCTGGGTGAGAGGGAGCAGGCAGAGAAGATCCTCTCGATCTACACCTGGGGCTGCCGGTTCCTTGAGGTGAACCGCGAGCCCCTTGAGCGGTATGCCGAAGCACGGGACAGCACCGGAGTGGTAGCCATCCAGGCCGAGTACCTGGATGAATGTGAGAAACCTTAAAAACCCGTCCCCCCATTCATCAATCATGATACGAGTTGCCATCAACGGGTACGGCACCGTGGGGAAGCGGGTGGCGGACGCGGTCGCGGCGCAGCCGGATATGGAGATCGTCGGGGTCTCGAAGACCCGCCCGTCCTTCGAGGCCTATATCGCCAAGGCCCGTGGGTTCCCCCTCTACATCGCCGATCCCTCGAAGCGGGCCCCCTTCGAGAAGCTCGGCCTCCCCGTTGCGGGATCGGTCGCGGAGATGCTCGCCCGGGCTGATGTGGTGGTGGACGCGACCCCGGGCGGGGTGGGGAAGGAGAACAAGCCCCTCTACGAGAAGGCAGGGGTGAAGGCGATCTACCAGGGGGGGGAGGATCACGAGGTCGCGGGTTTCTCCTTCTGCTCGGACTGCAACTACCGGATGGCGATAGGCAGGCAGTTCATCCGGGTCGTCTCCTGCAACACCACCGGCCTCTGCCGGATCATCAACACCCTTGATAAGGAGTACGGGATCGCAAAGGTCCGGGCCGTGATGGTGAGGCGCGCCTCGGACCCCGGCGAGGTGAAGAAGGGGCCGGTGGACGCCGTGGTGCTCGACCCTGTCACGGTCCCAAGCCACCACGGGCCTGATGTCCAGACGGTCCTCCCCCACATCCCCATCAGCACCATGGCCATGATCGTGCCCACCACCTTCATGCACATGCACGCGGTTCAGGTCGATCTGAAGAAGGAGGCGAAGAAGGAACGGATCCTGGAGCTCATCGAGAGGCACCCGCGGATGGGCCTCGTCCGGGGCGGCACCGGGATCAAGTCCACCGCCGAGCTGAAGGAGTACGCCCTTGACCTGGGCCGCCCCCGGGGCGACCTCTGGGAGAGCTGCATCTTCGCCGACTCCATCGCGGTGCAGGGGAAGGACGTCTCGTTCTTCCAGGCCATCCACCAGGAAGCCGATATCGTGGTCGAGAACGTGGATGCCATCCGCGCCATGGTCGGGTCGGTGAAGGACCCCGATGAGTCCATCAGGATGACGAACGAGGCCCTCCACTTCGTGGCCATCTGAAAGAAACCTTTACCCCCTTCCCCGACCACTTTTCTCTGCATGATACCGTTCGAGAAGGATCCCTTCCAGCTCGCGACCCGGAACACCGTCGAGGTGGTGACCGAGGAGGACCTGAGGGGCGTCCTGTCCCGGACCCGTCCCCGCGCCTACGCGGGCTACGAACCGAGCGGGGAGATCCACCTCGGGCACCTGGTCACCGTGAACAAGCTCATGGATCTCCAGGCCGCGGGGTTCCACGTGGTAGTCCTCCTCGCGGATCTCCACGCCTTCCTGAACCGGAAGGGGACCCTCGAGGAGGTGGAGGCCCTCTCCCGCTACAACCGGGCCTGTTTTGAGGCCCTCGGCCTCTCGGGGGTCGAGTACGTCACGGGATCGAGCCTCCAGCTCAGCCCGGAGTACGAGATCCTGGTGCTCCGCCTCGCCCAGCAGATCACCCTCAACCGCGCCCAGCGGTCGATGGACGAGGTGGGAAGGCAGATGGAGCACCCCACCGTCTCCCAGATGATCTACCCCATCATGCAGATGGTGGACATCGCCCAGCTGAAGGTGGACGTGGCGGTGGGGGGCATCGACCAGCGGAAGATCCACATGCTCGCCCGGGAGTTCCTCCCCTCGGTGGGCTACCCGGCCCCCGTGTGCATCCATACCCCCATCCTCCTCGGTCTCGACGGCGAGAAGATGTCATCCTCGAAGGGGAACTACATCTCGGTGGCAGAGAAGGAGGAGGATATCAGGAAGAAGGTCCAGAAGGCCTACTGCCCGCCTGGAACGGAGGAGAACCCCATCCTCCAGATCCTCAAGCTTCACATCTTCCCCAGGGCCGGGCCAGTGACGGTGAAGAGGCCGGAGAAGTTCGGGGGAGACCGGACCTTCGGGACCTACGAGGAGATCGCCCCTGCTTACGCAAACGGGGAGGTCCACCCCATGGACCTGAAGGCAACGGCGGCCAGCTGCCTGGTGGAGATCCTCCGCCCGGTACGGGAACGCCTGGGCTGAGGTGGGGCAGGGGAGATTTCGTGACCGTCGATCCGGACGAGAGGAGGTTCGACAGGAAGATCACGGAGCTCGGGATCCGGATCAAGGACGAGGACCAGTGGAAGGTCAGGGATAACGTCTTCGACGAGGTGACCCTCCTCGCCCTCTACCGGCTCGCGAACCGGAGGTACATCACCGCCTTCGGGGGGCCCATCTCCACGGGGAAGGAGGGGATTGTCTTCTACGGGGAGCGCGGGGACCGGGCGCTTGCCATCAAGATCTACATGATCAGCACGGCCAACTTCAAGGCCATGACCGAGTACATCGATGGCGACCCCCGCTTCTCCCATGTCCGGAGGTCGAGGAAGGAGATTATCTTCGCCTGGACCAGGAAGGAGTTCTCCAACCTGAAGCGGGCGAGGAAGGCAGGGATCCCGGTCCCCGAGCCGTACTCCTTTGACCGGAACATCCTCCTCATGGAGTTCCTCGGCGAAGGGCAGAAGCCCTTCCCCCAGATCCGGGATGTCGAGATCCCGGAACCCGGGAAGACCTACCAGGAGGTTGTCGGGTTTATCGAGACCCTCTTCTCCAGGGCCCGTCTCGTCCACGGGGATCTCTCCGAGTATAACATCCTGTACGGGAAGGGGCCCCACATCATCGACATGGGGCAGGCGGTGACCCTGGACCACCCCCGGGCCCTCCATTTCCTCGTGCGGGATATCAAGAACATAAACAGGTTTTTCTCGGACAAGTGCGAAGTCATGGGTGAACAGGAGATCTTCCAGCGGATAGCCGGTGAGAGGTTCGCCGGGCCCTGAGATATCTCCGGGATGAAGAGATGACACGAGAGGAGGTCAGGGTCTCCCAGGACCGGATCGGGGTTCTCATCGGGAAGGCGGGGGCAACGAAGAAGAGCCTCGAGGAGAAGACCGGATCCGCTATCAGCGTGGACAGCAAGGAGGGCGTCGTCGCCGTGGAGGGCGAGGATGCGCAGGGGGTGATCTCCGCAGCCGAGGTGGTCCGCGCCATCGGGAGGGGGTTCTCCCCTGAACGGGCCTTCGTCCTCCTCCAGGACGAGGACCTGATCCTCGACGTCATCGAGCTCACGGCACTTGCCGACACGACCCAGCAGATGGACCGGATCCGGGGCCGGGTCATCGGAAAGGACGGGCGTTCGCGGGAGCAGATCGAGGACATGACCGGGACCGCAATCTCGGTCCATGGAAAGACGGTCGCCATCATCGGGTCCGTCGAGCAGGTGAAGACTGCACGGACCGCAGTGGAGATGCTCTTAAACGGCGTCCCCCACGAGGCGGTCTACGCCTTCCTGGACAGGAAGAAGCGGGAGGCCAAGCAGGACCTCCTCGGATCATACTATTAGAGGGACCCCGGGCTTCGGGGACGGCCGCCCCCGGGAGACCGCAATATCCCGGGCAGGGGAGGAGATGAGAGCGCGAGGGAGAACGGTCCAGATGGAGATAGCAGCCCTTCCCATCCCTCCCCACCTCGTTGAGGCTTACCGCGCGCAGGGGATCACGAGCCTCTACCCGCCCCAGGAAGAGTGCGTCAGGGCCGGCATCTTCGAGGGGAAGAACCTCCTCGTCTCCATACCCACGGCGAGCGGGAAGACCCTCGTCGCGGAGATGGCCATGCACCACCACATCGCCCGGGGGGGGAAGTGCCTCTACATCGTCCCCTTGAAGGCACTCGCAAGCGAGAAGTTCGGGGAGTTCTCCGGGAAGAAGGTGCGGGTCGGGATCTCGACAGGGGACTTCGACCGACGGGAGGAGTACCTGGGGAGGAACGAGATCATCATCGCGACCTCCGAGAAGGTCGACTCGCTCACGAGGAACAACACCCCCTGGCTCTCCGAGCTCACGCTCCTCGTCGTGGACGAGGTCCACCTCCTGGACTCCGAGGACCGGGGCGCCACCCTGGAGATGGTCATCACCAAGCTTCGGTCAAGGAACCCCTCGATGCAGATCCTCGGCCTCTCGGCGACCATCGGGAACCCGAGGACCCTCGCAGGGTGGCTCGATGCCAACTCCGTTACCAGCACCTGGCGGCCGGTCCTGCTCCGCGAGGGTGTCTTCTACCGCGGGGTCATCCAGTTCAACGACGGGGAACGAAAGGTCGAGGGCGTCTCGAAGTTCGATGACCTGAACCTCTGCCTGGACACGGTCGCCGAGGGAGGGCAGTGCCTCGTCTTTGTCTCCTCGCGGCGCAACGCCGAGGCCTTCGCGAAGAGGGCTGCATCGGCCCTCAAGCGTACCTCCCCCGCCCTCGCCGCCTCTTCCCGGGAACTCGCCGGCTTCGCCGAGACCGAGATGGATAAGTCACTCGTCGCATGCGTCGAGCGGGGCGCGGCGTTCCACCATGCCGGGCTCCGGAGGGAGCAGCGGAAGATCGTCGAGGCCGGGTTCCGGGCCGGTGGGATCAAGTGCATCGCCTCGACCCCCACCCTTGCTGCAGGCCTCAACCTTCCTGCGCGCCGGGTCATCATCCGGGACTACCTCCGCTACCGGGGCGGGGAGGGCATGGCCCCTATTCCGGTGCGGGAGTACCACCAGATGGCAGGGCGCGCCGGCCGGCCACGGCTGGATCCCTACGGCGAGGCGGTCCTCATCGCAAAAGACAGGGACGCGGTGCACGACCTGACCTGCGCCTATATCGAGGCCCCGCCCGAGGATGTCCACTCCCAGTGCGGATCGGCGAAGGCTATCTGCACCCACATCCTCTCACTCATCTCCACCGGCTTCGCGTCCACCGAGGGGCAGGTCATGGGGTTCCTCGACCGCACATTCTATGTCCACGAGAACCGGAACCGGCGCGGGCTTGAAGAGGTTGTGGACTCCGCCCTCTCCTTCCTGGAAAAGTCCGAGATGGTGGTCCGGCTGGGAGACGATCTCTCGGCAACCGAGCTCGGGACCCTGGTCTCGCGGCTCTACCTTGACCCGAGGGGCGCTGAGGCCATCACCAGCTGCCTTGCCCGGGTGGAGAACTTCACCGCGATCGGCCTCCTCCACCTCCTCTGTTCAACGCCGGATATGCCCACCCTCTACCTCCGGCAGGCAGATCTCCACTTCCTGGAAAAATACCTTTACGAGCACGAGGACGCGATCTGGCTCACCCTCCCCTCCTTTGGGGACGAGGAGTGCGAGACCTTCTACAGGGCCTTAAAGACCGCCCTCGTCCTCTCTGACTGGATTGACGAGGTGGGGGAGGCCATGATCTGCGAGCGGTACGGGATCAACCCCGGCGACATCTACTCCTTTGTGGAGAGCGTCCAGTGGCTCGTCCACGCGGCGAGCAGGCTCTCCTCGCGGTTCGCGCCCCATCTCGCCGGCCCCCTCCGGGACATGGAGGTCAGGGTCAGATCCGGCGTGAAGGCGGAGCTCCTCCCCCTGGTCGCCCTCCGCGGCATCGGGCGAGTACGGGCGCGGAGGCTCTTCAACAACGGCATCATGGGACCCGACGGCATCCGCGCGGCCGGCATAGATCGTGTCACCTCCATCATCGGCCGGGGTATCGCAGAGCAGGTCTTCGCCCAGCTCGGGAGGGCCTCCCCGGAGGCCGAGGGCGAACAGGCCAGCCTCGGTCATTTCGGGGGTGACTCCGCATGACACCCGACGAGTTCGAGATCCGCACCGCCATCTTCCGGGTCTCCGGCATCTCGCGGTTTCTCTCCGGACTCCGTGCGGTGGCGACAGCCCACTCAACCCGGATTATCTGCTTCAACGCCGATATGGTAGCGGGGCGTGCCCACGTGGAGGCGGCCATGGAAAGGGCGCTCCGGTCCGTTCGTGCCGGGACGGCCATCTCCTCCTCCCTCGAGATGGAGGCACTCCTCTATGCATCCGGAAGCCGGCAGTGCAGCACAGCCGAACGGTTCGGTATCCACGAGGGCGAAAACCGTGCATACGTCTGCCTCTGCCCGCCGGATGTCGCAGCGGTCCGTGACCTCCCGGTTCTCATGGAGTTCGTTGACGAGGACTGGGAGACGCTCTCAGATCAGAAGATGGAGCGGCTCAGGGAGGCTTTCGGGATAACGGCCGGAGAACTGCAGGCCGCAGGGCCCGGCCGGTTCCGGGACCTGGTCCTGGAACGGGTGGCACTCCTCGAGGTCTACCGCTGACCGGGCGCAGCATGGGAGAGAATATGCCGGATCTCAGGGAGGATGAGCTCCCTGGTTCCCAGGGTCACCGCCGCAACTGAACCGGGGAGCGAGAAGATGGCCTTCCCATGGGAAATCCCTGCCAGTGCCCGGGAGAGGATGGCCGCGGTCCCGATCTCCTGAAAGGACTTCAACCGGAAGATCTCCCCGAAGCCCTCCATCTCCTTCTCAATGAACGGGCGGATCGCCTCGATGGTGCGGTCATCGGGGGTGAGGCCGGTGCCGCCGGTCAGGATGATGCAGTTGGCATGGTCCATGGCGAGGACGAGGGCGGTGCGGATATGTTCGATCCTGTCGGGGACAAGGGCATAATAGGTCACCTCGATCCCGGCCCCCTGGAGGAGGTTCCTGATGGCCTGCCCGCTCTCGTCGGTCTCCGGTGTCCGGCTGCTCGAGATGGTGATAACTGCTGCTGTGATAGTAACCAGGTGAACGTGCTCGGGGTTCATGGCCTGAGATGATGGTTTAGCACCCGGAATGATAAAGGGATGCTGGGATTCTCCTATACCCGGACCCCCTTGTTTCCACTGGAATGGTTCGGGAATGCCCTGTATCGGACAGTATGAGGATTTCATCCGGGGCTGCTGTGGGGATCTCCCTCCCGTCTGATGTCATGCTCCCGGTTCATTTCGATCTGTTTTTATATGTTATGTGAGAAAACAACAACCGGCTATTTCTAAGAAAATACCAAGCTAGAGTCAGGTTATTTCTTTAACTCCAATGGAAACAAGGGGGGGAGGGAGTCTCTTCAGAGGCGTTTGGGTTTCCAGGGGCAAGGGATCAGGTCATGTGCGCGGTATGTTGTGTTCCCTCAGGACTGAAAGCCCGAAGGAACGGGCAGAAAGCATCAGAAAAACCTCTTCCCGGGAACTCTGGATATGAGGCATCTTTTGTGAAAATGTACCTATATAAAAGGATTTCCACAGGAAGCAGGGGGGTTATAAACAGGGAGAAAACGATCAGCTTAAGAAGGGGAGGAGCCATATCACCGGAGCAACTTCTTCCCTTGCAGACATGCCCGAAGAAAACTCGTCCATGGGACTTTTCCGGAAATTTCTCGTAAACAAGAATATTTTCAAGAATCGGGAGGTGCTCCGCCACTCGTACCGCCCGAACATCCTCCCCCACCGGCAGCCCGAGATCAATACCATCGCCTCCATCCTCGCTGCCTCCCTCAAGGGGGAGACCCCGTCGAATATCCTCATCTATGGCAAGACCGGGACCGGGAAGACCGCCTGCGTCCGCTACGTCGCCGACGAGCTCGAGAAGGCGAGCCAGGAGACGGTCATCCCGTGCCATGTCATCCACCTCAACTGCGAGGTCATCGATACCCAGTACCGGGTCCTCGCCCAGATCGCGAAGAACCTCGAGGATCACGACGAACGGCCGAGCGACGGGACGCGCAGCAACATCCCGTTCACCGGCTGGCCTACCGATCAGGTCTACATGGAGCTGAAGAACCTCCTCGAGTCCGTGGGAGGGGTGATGGTGATCGTGCTTGACGAGATCGACAAGCTCGTCAAGAAGAGCGGCGACGAGACCCTCTACAACCTGACCCGGATCAACTCGGATCTCAAGGACTCAAGGGTCTCCATCATCGGGATCTCGAACGATCTCCGGTTCACCGACTTCCTGGACCCCCGGGTCCTCTCCTCACTCTCCGAGGAGGAGCTGGTCTTCCCGCCCTACAATGCCCCGCAGCTCTGCGACATCCTCCAGCAGCGCGCTGACGATGCCTTCATGGAGGGCGTCATCGACGCCCCCGTCATCCCCCTCTGCGCTGCCCTCGCAGCCCAGGAGCACGGGGATGCAAGGAGGGCCCTTGATCTCATCCGGGTCTCGGGCGAGCTTGCAGAACGTGAGGACGCGAGCCGGGTGGCCGAGAAGCACGTGAAGATGGCCCAGGAGAAGATCGAGACCGACAGCATGATCGAGTGTGTCTCGACCCTCCCCACCCAGTCGAAGGTGGTCCTCTACGCCATGCTCCTCCTTGAGCACAACGGGAAGAAGCTCTTCACGAGCGGGGAGGTCCTCCAGGCCTACCGCGAGGTTGCGAAGAACATGGATGTAGATGTGCTCACGAACCGGAGGATCACCGATCTCGTCTCCGAGCTCTCCATGCTCGGGGTGATCAACACCCGGGTCGTCTCCAAGGGGCGTTACGGGAGGACCAAAGAGATGTGGTTCGACATGACCTCGGAGCGCATCTGGGAGGTCCTCTCCAAGGACCAGCGCCTCTCCCGGGATACCTTGATACCATTGGATGCCAACCGGTAGACGGCAGTAGGGCCAGGTGATCCCATGGACGAGAAAGACCATGAGATCCTCCACCTTCTCGAGGAGAATGGCCGGCTCCCCCTCCGGGAGCTCGCGACAAGCCTCGCTCTCCCCGAAGACGAGGTCGAGGAGCGCATCCGGGCGATGGAGGAGTCCCGGATCATCCGCAAGTTTACCGCGATCGTTGACTGGGAGCGTGCCGGGAACTCACGGGTCTCGGCCATCATCGACTTAAAGATCGCCCCCGAACGGGACTTCGGGTACGACAAGATAGCAGAGCGTATCGCACGCTTCCGCCAGGTGAAGGCCCTCTACCTGGTCTCAGGGGTCTATGATCTCCAGCTCCTGGTCACGGGAAAGGACATGAACGAGGTCTCGCGGTTCGTCTCAGAGCAGATCGCACCCATGGACCATATCAGGGAGACGGCGACCCATATCATCATGAAGATCTACAAGGAGAACGGGAACCCCTTCTTCGAGAGGGAGGGCGGGGAGCGCCTCCCCATCACGTTCTAGAGTGGGATCATGAGGGAATACGGCTCATCGAGGGCACGTGCGATCCCGCCCTCGGGGATACGGCGGTTCTTCGACCTCCTCCTCACCATGGAGGATGTCATCTCCCTGGGCGTGGGGGAGCCGGACTTCGAGACGCCCTGGAACGTGGCCGAGGCAGGCATCTACGCCATCGAGCAGGGCCACACCTCCTATACCTCGAATAAAGGCCTCCTCCCCCTCCGCCAGGCTGTAGCGAGGGACCTCTCCATGCGCTATGGAGTCTCCTACGACCCCGAAGAGGAGATCGTCATCACGAGCGGGGTCTCCGAGGCGGTCGATATCGCCATCCGCGCACTCGTGGACCCCGGTGACGAGGTCCTGGTGGCCGAGCCGTCCTATGTCTCCTACTCCCCGTGCGTCACCCTGGCAGGGGGGAAGCCCGTCCCGGTCTCCTGCCCTGAAAAGGATGAGTTCCGGCTGACGCCCGAAGCTCTCATGGGGAAGGTCACCCGGAAGAGCAGGGTGGTTGTCCTGAACTTCCCCAACAATCCAACGGGGGGAATCATGGGGACAGACGAGATCAACGCCATCGCAGACGTGGTGGTGGACCATGATCTCCTGGTCATCTCCGATGAGGTCTACTCCGAGCTCACCTATGAGGGGACCCATGTTGCGGTCGCATCCCACCCGGAACTCCGGGACCGGACCGTGACCATGAACGGCTTCTCCAAGGCCTACTCGATGACCGGCTGGAGGATCGGGTACCTCTGCGCACCGAGACAGATCTCCGAGCTGGCCCTCAAGATCCATCAGTACGTGATGCTCTGCGCACCCATCATGGGGCAGATGGCCGCTATAGAGGCCCTGAGGAATGGAGAGGAGGAGAAGAATGCCATGGTCCGGGAGTACCGGCACAGGCGCAACTTCTTTGTGGAGGGGCTGAACAGGATCGGGCTCCCCTGCCACCTCCCCAGGGGAGCATTTTATGCCTTCCCCTCCGTCACATCGACCGGGCTTTCGGACCAGGAGTTTGCCGAGCGGCTCCTCACCGAGAAGCAGGTGGCCGTGGTCCCCGGGTCCGTCTTCGGGGAGACCGGGAAGGACCACCTCAGGTGCGCCTACGCGGTCTCAAGGGAGGCCCTGGGCACCGCCCTCAGACGCATGGAAGAGTTCCTCTCCGAGATCAGGCGGGCCTGAGGGATCCCCACGACTATTCGGAACAGAGACCTCTCCAACCCCTTTGTTTCCATTGGAACACATGGAACCACCGGAATGGGTATCCGGGAGCATTTCAGAAGTCCCGGCTGGAGCGGTATCCGCCGATAATCCAACCGGGAAATGATAGGAACGAAGAATATTCCCCTATCTTGTGAAAGAAGAAGTATATATTCCAGAATAGAAAAAGAATGGGTTCCTTACCCCTTTATTTCCATTGGAGCACATGGAGCCACCGGAACGGGTATCCGGGGGCATTTTATCTGGATATAGGTGGTAAATAAGGCGAGAATTGAGCCTGGAAAGATCGGGATTGGCATTTAACTGGATGGGGGAGAAGAAGAAAGCTTATATCCCAGAATAGGAAAAGGAGAGAATTCCTATCTATTTCCATTGGATTCCGGAGGGAGGGCCGCTGGCGATTCAGTATTCATTTGTGGGCATGCAAAGGAAATGACTGCGTGGGGTTCATTTCGAATCTGAAATGTCCCCTGATGATGAAAGCTTTTGAGCTCCTGAATTTCATGAAAGATGCGCAGGAACAATTTCATACCCCATTATTTCCTGTGGAATTCCGATGAAGAATGGACCTGGTTCCAGTGGAAAACGGCAGTACTATTTTATCTGTGTCCTGAATCCCGTCTGGAAAAAGGGTTACCTTCAGTTCCTGCTCCTGGAACCATCTGTGAGGGGGGACGAGGATTTATGAACGGGGAAGTTCCCGGCTTAGGTGCGAGAGGGATCGTCCCATGGCAGCCGATGTATTCTTTGCAGGGCTCCGGGCGCGGGGGGACACCGACAGCAGGATCGCAAAGATACGGAGGCTCTTTGCCGCAGCAGGGATTGACGGGTGCATCCGGGAACGGGACCTCTGTGCCATCAAGGTCCACTTCGGTGAGCGCGGGTGCGACACCTACGTGAACCCGGTGTATGTACGTCAGGTGGTGGATATGGTTCGGGCCGGGGGCGGGCGGCCGTTTCTCACCGATACCGCGACCCTCTACTCGGGGAGCCGCTCGAATGCTGTGGACCATATCGCCACGGCCATCGGGCATGGGTTCGACTACTCGGTGGTGGGGGCACCGATCATCATCGCGGACGGGCTGCGGAGCGGGCACGCCGTTGAGGTGAAGGTGGGGAGGAAGCACTTCGACCGGGTCTTCATCGCGGGTGATATCGCACAGGCTGACAGCATGGTGGTCATCTCCCACTTCAAGGGGCACATGCTCGCCGGCTTCGGGGGCGCCATCAAGAACCTTGCCATGGGATGTGCCCCGGCGAGGGGCAAGCGCGAGGAGCACCAGGCGCACACGATGGTTGTGGAGGAGCGGTGCCGGGGGTGCGGGACCTGTGTCGATGTCTGTCCCGCAGGGGCACTCTCCCTGGAACGCGAGAAGGTGCGGCTGGACCAGGAACGGTGCATCGGCTGCGGGGAGTGCATGACCGTCTGCCTCCAGTCGGCGATCGAGTTCGACTGGATGGTGGATATCCCCCCATTCGTCGAACGGATGGTGGAGTACGCCTGCGGGGCCCTCGAGGGGAAGCGTGACCGGGCCGGGTTCTTCAACTTCCTCCTCTCCATCACGCCGGACTGCGACTGTGTCCCCTGGTCCGACGCCCCCATCGTTCCGGATATCGGGATCCTGGCCTCCCGGGACCCGGTGGCGATCGATGCCGCGAGCCTGGATCTCGTGAATAAACAGGCCGGGCTTGCCGGGTCCCTCCTCCATTCGCACAAGAGACCGGGCGAGGACAAGTTCAGGGGGGTCTGGCCGCATACAGACGGATCCCTCCAGCTGGCCTACGCTGAGGAGTGCGGCCTCGGGGAGAGGGAATACCGGATCAGGGTGATATAAACCCGGTTTGAGGGGCCATGAAACCGTGAACACGACAGACGGAAAAGGATCCCGGGGTGAGATGATCAGGAGAGAGAGGGATGGGGAGGAGAAGCCGGGACTGGAGGTCAACCGCATCCACCGTCTCGATTGCCTGGATGGCCTCAGGGCCCTGGGGAACGGGGTGGTGGACGTCGTCGTCACTTCACCCCCCTACAACATCGGCGTCGGTTATCACCTCTACCATGACCGCAAGAGCCGGGAGGAGTACCTCGGGTGGATGGGGGAGGTTGCCCGCCTCTCCGGGAGTGCCATGGGGGATCAGGCATCCTTCTTCCTCAACGTCGGCGGGATTGTCTCGGATCCCTGGATCCCCCTGGACGTCGCCGCGGTCTTCAGGGAACACTTCGTCCTCCAGAATATGATTCACTGGGTGAAGTCCATTGCCATCCCCCGCGGCTCCATGGGGAAGTACCCCCATATCGGGGGGGATATTGCCGTCGGGCACTACAAGCCCATCAACAGCAGGCGGTTCCACCACGACTGCCACGAGTTCATCTTCCACTTCACCAGGTGCGGGGATGTCGAGCTGGACAAGCTCGCCATCGGGGTGCCATACCAGGACAAGTCCAATGTGACAAGGTGGAAGGGCGTCCGGGGGGATCTCCGCGACAGGGGGAACACCTGGTTCATCCCATACGAGACCATCCGGACAGCCCGCCCCCACCCGAGCGCCTATCCTGTCGGCCTCCCGGAGATGTGCATCCGTGACCACGGGGTGGAGAGGACACGCCTTGTGCTCGACCCCTTCATGGGGATCGGGGCAACGGCTGTCGCCAGCATGAGGCTCGGCGTCCCCTTCATCGGGTTTGAGATCGACCCGGAGTACATCGCGATCGCCGAAGAGAGGATTGCGGCCGAGAAGGGAGCGAGGCGCAATTGAACGGGGCAGTTATGTTCGGGATCCCTGACCCCCAGATCTTGATCGGCTACGCACTGGCAATAGGCCTCGCCGTCCTTTGCATCCTGTACGGCCTGCTGAACTGGAACAGGGGAACGGGGGATTGAGATGCCGGTGGATACCGCCACTTTCCTTGCGGTAACGGGGATCTACATGGTCCTCACCCTCGCCGTTGGTTACCTGGGCTTTCGCCAGACGAGGGGGGCCGAGGATTACCTGCTCGCCGGGAGGAGGGCGGGCCCGTGGATCCTCGCCCTCTCCTACGGGGCCACCTTCATCTCCACCTCGGCCATCATCGGCTTCGGCGGAGCGGCGGCCGTCTACGGGATGGGACTCATCTGGCTAACCGTCTTAAACATCGGCATGGGCATCCTCATCGCCTTCCTCCTCTTCGGGAAGAGGACCCGGGAGATCGGGAAGCGCCTGGGGGCCGTCACCTTCCCGGATTTGATGGGGAGGTGCTTCTCTGACGGGTTCATGCAGTATGCCTCGGCCGCCATCATCGTGGCCGGGATGCCCCTCTACACCTCGGCCATCCTCATCGGCGGGGCCCGTTTCCTGGAGAAGGCCCTCAACCTGCCCTTCGGGTGGGCGGTCATCGTGCTGGGCCTCGTCACCGCCGTGTACGTGGTGGCCGGCGGCCTCATCGCGGTGATGTACACGAACTCCCTCCATGGCATCGTGATGTTCGCGGGGATGACTCTCCTCCTCCTCTTCACCTACTCCCTCCTTGGCGGCGTGGTCCCGGCCCACGAGGCCCTCAGCTCCATGGCGCCTCTCGTGCCTCCGGAGCTCGCGGCGCAGGGGCATACGGGATGGACCTCCATGCCCGCTCTCGGATCCCCTATCTGGTACACCCTGATCACGACCCTCATCCTCGGGGTAGGGATAGGGGCCCTCGCCCAGCCCCAGCTCGTGGTCCGTTTCATGACCGCGAGGGACTCCAGGACCCTGAACCAGGCAGTACTCGTGGGCGGCCCCTTCATCCTCATGATGACAGGCGTCACCTTCACGGTCGGGGCCCTCTCCAACGTTTTCTTCTACCAGGAAACGGGAAAGATCGCGGTGGCAGCGGTGGCGGGAGGGAACCTGGACCTGGTCATCCCGAGTTTCATCGACCTCGCGACCCCCCCCTGGTTCGTGGTCCTCTTCCTCATCACCCTCCTTGCCGCATCCATGTCCACCCTCTCCTCCCTCTTCCATGTCATGGGCACCGCCGTCGGATTCGACATCTGGCAGCACTTCGGGGGCAGGAAGCCGTCCCTCAGGGCAAACCAGGCCGGGATCCTGGTCATGATCCTCGTCTCCGTCATCCTTGCCTTCACCCTGCCTGGTTCCATCGTCGCCCGGACCACCGCCATGTTCTTCGGCCTCTCCGCGGCCGCGCTCCTGCCCGCCTTCGCCTACGGCCTGTACTCGGAGGCGCCCTCGGCCCGGGCCGCCCGGGCGAGCCTCATCACCGGTGCGGCGGCATGGTTCCTCTGGACGGCCTTCGTCCACCAGGCCGAATCCGCCCCCCTCGGGATCTCCCGTCTCCTCACCGGCTCCGATGCCCTCCTGGGGATGCCCTGGCAGGTCGTGGACCCGCTGGTCATCGCCCTTCCCCTCTCCATCCTTGTTCTGATGGCAGCGGCCTGCATGGACGGTTCCCGGGAGGAGATGCCCGGTCAGGACCGGTAAAGAAACTATTTTTATTCCCATGGGCACGTTTGTATATGGATCCGGCTTCCGAGAAGTGCACCCCCATCGAGCCCGGAACACCCCCCCTCACCCGGCGGGAACTCCTCTCGGTCTCGAAGAAGGTGCCGGACTGGACCCTTGAGGGGACCCGCCTCGTCCAGAAGTTCACCTGCAGGAACTTCATCGATGCCGTGAAGTTCCTCAATAATATCTCGGTCATCGCCGCCGAGGAGATGCACTACCCCGAGATGTGCATCACCGGGCAGCGCCATGTCACGGTGTCCCTTTATACCCATGCAAGCGGCGGGCTGACCAGGAACGACTTCATCCTCGCCGCAAAGATCACGGAGAAGTGGAAGGAGAGGCCGGATTAACCCGGCACGGGTCAACCCAGCCGGGTCAACCCTGTACGGCTCACGCCGTCGCGGGTAACCCCTGACGGGCTAACCCGCACTGGTTAACCATGCGGGTTAACCAGCCACGGGCAAACCCTGCCGAGTCAGCCCTGTACGGCTCACGCCGCCATCCCGAAGCTGCGCAGGATCCGGTCCCGGAGCATCTGCTTCGGGTAGGCACCGATCACCTTCTCCACGAGCAGCCCCCGCGCAAAGAGGAGGATGGTGGGGATGGCGGTGATCCCGTAGCTCATGGCGATCCTCTGGTTCTCGTCGGTGTTCACCTTGGCAAAAGTGATCCTCCCGGCAAACTCTGCCGAGAGGTCCTGGATGACCGGTGCAACCATCTTGCAGGGGCCGCACCAGGGGGCCCACATGTCCACCACCAGGTAGGGGTGATCCCGGACTGCCATCGGGAACTGCCGCTCGTCGAGGACGAGGACCTGCCCAGCCGGTTTAACCCCGGGTTTCTCTGTAAAACCCCGCTTCAGTTCCTCGAGCTTCTTCTCCCGTAATCTCTGGAGATCCTCATCCATGGGGAAGAGTATGGGCCCCATCCGTATTTATCCCTGGTGAGCCGGGAGGCCCTCTCCCGGGAAACAGTCTTCTCATGCCTCCGTCTCCCGAATGAACGCAGCAAAGTATATCTCGCATCATCAAGAATAGTATGGTGCCTTTCTGGAAGCGAGGTGGGGTAGTCAGGATATCCCGACGGGCTCATAACCCGTAGATCGATGGTTCAAATCCATCCCTCGCTATGTTTACTCGGGGTCTCCCTGCGACTCATGCAGCGGTCTTGTCAGGGGGGAAGGACCCGAGCTTCGCCTGGTAGCTCCCGACCACGAAGTCGATGGTCCGGGAGAGGCATGACTCGCCCTCGATGGAGAGGGGGTATTTCCCGGTGAGGCAGCCGGTGCAGAGGTTCTCCCGGTCGATCCCGATGGCCTTCACCAGGGCGTCCAGGGAGACGTGGTGAAGGCTCGTCGCCGCAATGGAGTCCTTCACCTCTTCCACCATCTTGTTGCTCGCGATGAGCTCCTCCCGGGTGGGCATGTCCACGCCAAGGTAGCATGGCGCGATGATCTGGGGTGACCCGATCCTGACATGGACCTCGGCTGCACCGCACTCCTTCATCAGCTCAACGATGCGCCGGGAGGTGGTCC
Source organism: uncultured Methanomicrobiales archaeon (assembly GCA_964551875.1). Classification (GTDB taxonomy): domain Archaea; phylum Halobacteriota; class Methanomicrobia; order Methanomicrobiales; family JACTUA01; genus JACTUA01. The sequence goes on from CAZKEV010000018.1 coordinate 28,787, forward strand.
CACGCACGATGCTGTCATCGACGAGGACAACCCTCTTCCCCTGGATGTGGCCGATGATGGGGTTGAGCTTGAGCCGGACCGCCCGCTCCCGCTCCTCGCGGGAGGGCTTGATGAAGGTCCTTCCCGCGTACCGGTTCTTCATGAGAGCCTCCAGGTAGGGGATCCCGGAGTGGTGGGCGAATCCTACGGCGACCGAGGTACCGGAGTCTGGCACGGGCGAGACCAGGTCCGCATCGACCGGGGCTTCATCATAGAGGGAGGCGCCGATCTTTCTCCGGATATCGTATACGAGTTTGCCCTCGATGACGGAGTCGGCCCGGGCGAAATAGATGTACTCGAAGATGCAGTGCGCCCTCCTGTCGGCGACCGCAATCTGCATGGCCTCGAAGCCTTTCTCCGTAACCCGGAAGAGCTCCCCGGGCTGCACGTCACGGATGAGCGTACCTCCCAGGGTATCGATGGCAACACTTTCCGACGCAACCATGAACCCGTTCTCCATGGTCCCGATACAGAGGGGCTTGATCCCCACCGGGTCCCGGAAGGCGTAGATGATCCCGTCGAGCATCAGGATCACGGAGTACGATCCCCGGAGGACATGCATGCAGTGGATGATGGCCTCTTCGATCTTCCCCGATCTCCTGAACTCATCAACGATGGTGGAGGCAACGACCTCGGTATCGGTGGTTGTGGAGAAGATCTCGCCCTGCTGTTCGAACTCGGTGCGGAGCTCCTCTGCGTTCACCAGGTTCCCGTTGTAGGCGATGGCGAAGTGGTGGTTCTGGAACCGGAAGTTGAAGGGCTGGGTGTTCTCGGGGAGGTTCGCCCCGGTGGTGGGGTACCGGACATGCCCGATGCCGACGTGACCCTTCAGCTCCCTGAGGGTCTGCTCGGAGAATACCTCGGAGACAAGGCCCATGCCCTTGTACTTGTAAAAAGAGGACCCGTCCCAGGTTGAGATACCGGCGCTCTCCTGCCCCCGGTGCTGGAGTGCGAAAAGGGCGTAATACAGGGGATGTGACACACCGCCAGCATCAACGATGCCAACGATCCCGCACATACCCCCCCTCTAATGGGTAGGAATCTTCGGTTTCTTAGTCATCCACCGGTAGCCACGGAGCCGGGCCGACCGCCCGAACCCGCAGGATGAGCAGGTCTTGTGCCGGACATGGTATGAGATACTCCCGCACCGCCTGCATGCGATATGTACCTTGTGCTGCCTCTTCCCTTTTGAGGGCGTTCCCTTTGACATGGATAAACCTCTCTCTCCCTTACCCCACGATTGGTGAGATGTAGATCACGTTGTCCCCGCGGACAATGAGGGTGCCGAGCTTGCGGACCTCCCCGCCGGCCTCCTCCTCGGCCTTGTCCAGCACCAGGTTCATGTGGACATCGTAGCCCTGGAGGATGCCTCGGATCTCCCGCCTCCCTTTCAGGGAGACGATGACCGGCTGGCGGTTGAGCGCCTGATCAAGTATCTCCATCGGTCTCTTGGTCATAAAAATTCCCTGGACAATCGCTCTCTGGGGTACTCATAGTGCGCAAGGAAGATAGATAAATATAACGAGGATGCGTATTACCCGGTACTCGCGCCTCCGGGGCGAGGGAACGGGGCATGGCGGCTCTTACGGTCAAGAAACGGCATACCATCCGGAAGGACGAGCTCAATGAACTCTTCACGCTCCTCGAGAAGGAGATAGGCCCTTCTGCGGCAAAGTTCCGCTCTGACCGGGTGGAGCTGGCGGAGATCGATTCGCCCTTCGTCCTCTATCTGGTGGACAAGAAGCCCCTCCTCATTAAGACGGGGGAGTGGGCATTCCCCACCGTCCGCGGGGCCATTGAACGGCCGTTCCCCGAGCGGACCATTGTCGTGGATATGGGGGCTATTCCCTATGTCGTCAAGGGGGCAGACGTGATGCGGCCCGGTATCGTCTCGGTGACGGACGACGTGAAGAAGGGGTCCCCGGCCATAATCGTCGATGAGCGGCACAAAAAGGCGCTCGCCGTCGTCGTTGCCCTCCTTGACGGGCCGGCCATCTGCGGGGAGGCCAAGGGGAAGATGGCAAAGACCATCCACCATGTTGGGGACGCCCTCTGGGCGCTGGAACTTTAAGCGCGGGGAAGAGAGATACCCTTAAATAAAACGCGTTATAATAATCTTTTCATGAGTAAACTCCTTGACAGCATCATTGGCCGGAGCCCTCCCACCGGCCAGGACGATTACATGGAGCTGGACCTCGCCTCTTTCGAGGGGACGATGACCGACCAGCCCGCCACCATGTACGTCAAGGTGGCAACCATCGGCGACCTGAAGGACACCCCCAAGGTGAAGGAGGAGGTCTACAACGGGAACATCGTCATCATCGATATCGGCCGGCTGAAGATGGACAAGATCACGTACGAGCGGGTCCTCAAGGACTTAAAAGATGTCGCAAAGGACGTGAACGGCGACATCGTCGGCCTCGGCGACCAGCGCTACGTGGTCATCACCCCGATGTCGGTGAAGATCGCCCGGGATAAGATCGGGGGCGGAACCACCTAGTGCAGAGTGTCGTCCAGGGCCGCTGTCCATACTGTGAACGGGAGATCCAATACCTTTACCAGACCGAAAATATCCCCTATTTTTCCGATATCCTCATCGTGAGCGCCAGGTGCGAGTGCGGCTACCGCCACGCCGACACCATGGTCCTCGCCGGTGCCGAGCCTGCCCGCTGGGAGATCCGGGTCGAGGCGCCCGATGATCTCATGGTCCGGGTAGTGCGGTCCGCCTCGGCGAGGGTGGAGATACCCGAGCTCGGGGTCGAGATCGACCCGGGCCCGGGCTGCGAGGGGTTCGTATCAAACGTCGAGGGGGTCCTCGACAGGATAGACAACGTCGTTGCGGGCGTCCTCACCTGGGCCGAGGGGGAGGAGCGGGAGAATGCCCTCGCCCTCAGGGAACGGATCGGGTGGGCGAGGGAGGGGAGGCTTCCCGTCACCCTCTCCATCGAGGATCCCTCGGGGAACTCAGCCATCGTCTCGGAGAAAGCGAAGAAGAGTGAGATCCCCGTCTGCCAGGAGCAGGAAATGGAACAATCCTAAAGCTTAGCGGACCGAGAGCCCCTTCATCCGAATACCAGCCTCCTTCTCGATCTCGCCCACAACCCGGGATCCAGGAATAAGCTTCTGCACCTCTCCAACCCCATCCTCGGGCAGGACGTAGGCGAACCCCATCCCCATGTTGAAGGTACGGTACATCTCCACCGGATCGATCTCCCCCTTGTCCTGAATGTAGGTGAAGACAGGAGGGACTGGAAGGGGATCGGTGAACTCGAAGCCATACCGGGTGAGACGGGTGAAGTTGAGGAGGCCGCTCCCGGTCACATGGCACATGCCGTGGACCTCGGTCCTCTGGCAGGCCTCCAGGCTCTCGCGGTAGATCCTGGTCGGGGTAAGGAGGGCCTGCCCGAGGGTCATCCCGTCCGGCAGGCGCTCCTCATACCCGCCCGACTTCTCGACGACCCTTCTTGCAAGGGAGAGCCCGTTCGAGTGGATCCCGCTCGAGGGGACGCCGACGATGCAGTCCCCGACCCGGATCTTCCCGCCGGTGACGACCTTCGTCCTCTCCTGCACCCCCAGGCAGGTCCCGGCGAGGTCCAGGCCGTTCACGAGGCCGGGGAGCTGGGCGGTCTCTCCCCCGACCAGGTTCAGGTTGGCCTGCCGGGCGCCCTCGTTCAGCCCCTCGCCGATCTGGGCCATTTTCTCCACCGAGAGCCGGTCGGTCGCGATGTAGTCAACGAACGCGACCGGCTCCACGTTCATGACAAAGAGGTCGTTTGCGTTCATGGCGATGCAGTCGATCCCGACGGTCCGCCAGTTCTTCTCATGATCGGCGACGAGCATCTTCGTCCCGACGCCATCGGTGGTGAGGGCAAGGACATGCTCCCCGAAGTCGATCAGGCCCGCGTAGTGGCCCACCCCGCCGAGCATCCCATAAGTCCCCACCCTCCGGAAGGTGACCCTGCCCGTGAGCGCCCCGATGGCATCCTTGACGAGGTCGATGTCGACTCCGGCGGCGCGGTAGGTCTCCCTACCCATCCTGCTCCTCCGAGAGCCTCAACTCCTCGTGGAGGACCCGCACCGCCTTCGGGCCGTCGGACTCCTTCACCACGAAGGAGACGTTCACCTCTGAGGACCCCTGGGAGATCATCATGATGTTCACGCCTGCAAGGCCGAGGGCTGTGAAGATCCTTCCTGAGATCCCCGGGGTGCCGATCATCCCGGCCCCCACCACCGCGACGGCAGCCACGTCCGGGTTCGCGGTCACCTCGCGGACGATCCCTTGCTGGACCATGGGCTTCAGGGCCTCGGCAGCGCTCTCCATGTGATCGAGCTCCACGATGATGGAGATGTTCGCCTCCGAGGACCCCTGGGAGATCATCATGACATTCACCTCACGGTCGGCAAGGGCCGTGAAGATGGCCCGGGCGACGCCGGGCCTCCCGATCATCTGGGCGCCGTTCACGTTGATGAGGGCAACGCCGGTGATGTGGGTGAGGGCTTTGACCACCCGGCGGGCCTTTCGCTTCTCCTTGGTGATGCAGGTCCCCGGATGCGAGGGGTTGAAGGTGTTCTTCACCCTGATGGGGATCTCCTTCCTCATGGCGGGCTCGATGGAACGGGGGTGCATCACCTTCGCCCCGAAGTAAGAGAGCTCCATCGCCTCAAGGTACGAGACCGTTGGGAGGACCCGGGCCTCCCGGACCAGGCGGGGGTCGGTGGTCATGATGCCGTCCACGTCGGTCCAGATCCAGATCTCATCGGCGCCGATGGCGGCCCCGATGACCGTGGCCGAGTAGTCCGACCCGCTCCGGCCGAGGGTGGTGGTGATCCCCTGCGGGGTGCACCCCATATAGCCCATGATGACCGGCACCGAGTCCTGGAGGAGGGGGAGGATCCGGGACCGGATCTTCGCCTCGGACTCGGGGATGACGATCCCGTCGCCATGGGTGGCGGTGGTGGTGATCCCTGCCTCGCAGCCGTCGAGGACCACGGAGGGGATCCCCCGCTGCCTGAGGGCGGCACGGAGGACCGGTGCAGAGAGGCGTTCCCCGAAGGAGACGATATAGTCCCGGGACCGGGGGGTGAGCTCCCGCAGGTTGTTTAAGCCCATGAACATGTTCCTCAGATCCGAGAGCCTCCCTTCCAGGATACGGCCTGCCTCCTCCAGGTAATCGGGGGCGGCCACCTCGAGGGCCTTCCGGTGCCTGTCCCTGAGCTGGGTGATGAAGGGCTCGATTCCGGGCTTCTCCTTGCAGGTCACCACCTCGTTCGCCATCTCGATGAGCTGGCCCGTCACCCCTGACATGGCAGAGACGACGACCCCGATCTCGTGACCCTCCTCATGGTACGGCTCGAGGATATCCACCACCTGTCTGATGCGGTCTCCGTCCCCGACAGAGGTACCTCCGAATTTCATCAGGAGCCTCATAGATCCCCTCGCAATCCCTGCAGTTTTTATCTATATACGATCCAAGTACTAATAAGATGCGTGCAGACGATACGGTGGAGTGTCACGTCCTCGTCATCGGGAGCGGCGGTGCCGGCGTGCGGGCGGCCATCGAGGCCGAGAAGCATGGGGATACGGTGCTCATCTCCAAGTCCCTCGCCGGGAAGGGTGGGTGCACCCCCATGGCAGAGGGGGGGTACAACGCCGCCCTGAGGGAAGGGGACTCCTGTGTCCTCCATAAGGAGGACACCATCCGGGGAGGGGCCTACCTGAACAACCCGGAGCTCGTGGATATCCTGGTGAACGAGGCTCCGGAGCGATTCCTGGAGCTGGTGAGGTGGGGGGCGGTCTTTGACCGGACCGAGGCCGGGGAGTTTGCCCAGCGTTCTTTCGGAGGCCAGCGGATCGCGAGGACCTGCTATGCAGGGGACAGGACAGGCCACGAGATGATGATGACCCTCCTCGAGCGCCTCCGGGCAAGCGAGGTCTCGGTCCTCCAGGAGGTCGCAATCATCGATCTCCTGAAGCGGGAGGGGAGGGTGGTCGGGGCGGTCGCCCTCGACCGGAACGGGGAGCTCAAGGTTCTCCAGGCCGACTCCACCATCATCGCCACCGGGGGAGCGTCAAGGATCTACGACATCTCCACCAACTCGGCGACCGGCACCGGCGACGGGTTTGCGATGGGCTACCGGGCCGGGGCAGAGCTCATTGACATGGAGATGGTCCAGTTCCACCCCACGGGGGCCGTCTATCCCTACGATGCACGGGGCCGGCTCGTGACCGAGGCGGTGAGGGGCGAAGGCGGGATCCTCGTGAACTCGAAGGGTGAGCGGTTCATGGAGCGCTATGATCCCGAGCGGATGGAGCTCTCGACACGGGACGTCGTGGCCCGCTCCATTGCCCGGGAGATCGCCGAGGGGAGGGGAACCCCCAACGGCGGGGTCTACCTCGACGTTACCCACCTCTCTCCCGAGCAGATTGAGAGGAAGCTCCCCCTGATGCTCGAGCAGTTCCTGGCGTTCGGGATCGATATCCGGAAGGAGAAGATGGAGGTGGCGCCGAGCGCCCACCACTTCATGGGCGGCCTCAGGGTCACCCCGAAGTGCGAGACCACCGTCCCCGGATTGTACGCATGCGGCGAGGCCGCGGGCGGGGTCCACGGGGCGAACCGGCTGGGCGGGAACTCCCTCGCCGAGACCCAGGTCTTCGGGAAGCGGGCAGGCGAGGCGGCGGGGAGGGCCCCGTCCTGGGGGACCCGGATCGACCCCCGGCAGCTCGAGAGTTACCGGCGGAAGATCGAGGAGTTCCACTCTGGCGGGGTGAACCCGGTCACCGTGGTGAGGAAGCTCCAGGAAGCCATGTGGAACGGGGCAGGGATCACGAGGAATGTCCATGACCTGGAACGGACCCTCGTGGACGTGGAGAAGCTCGCGAAGAAGAAACTCCTCGCCCAGGTACCCATGAACCGTGCCGAGTGCTTCACGGTCCAGAACATGTGCCTGGTTGCATCCCTCGTGATACGCTCGGCCCTCCTCAGGGGCGAGTCCCGCGGGGCCCACGTGCGGACCGACATCTTCC
>CAZKEV010000019.1:0-35114 GCA_964551875.1 uncultured Methanomicrobiales archaeon
GGGACATCCTCGTCATCACCGGCGCCCGGGGCTCGTCCCTGGACCCCTGCCAGCTCGATGACGGGACGAACGTGAAGGTGGGACTGGACGCGACCATGGTGATGGGAGAGGAGGAGCGGTTCCGGCGGGCGGGGTGGTCGTAAGGGATGGAACTCACCCGGGAGGAGGAGAGGAGTCTTGAGGGCGGGGAGGGCGAGACCCGCCGGAGGATGATGGAGCTCCTGGTCGGGCTCGGCAAGGTCTTTGGTGCCTCGCACCTCGTCCCCGTCGCGTCCGCCCAGGTGAGCGGTGCCTCTTACAAGACCATCGGGAGGTGGGGGCTCGCCTGGCTCGAGAGCCTGGACGCGAAGGTGACCGTTCCCACGATCCTCAACCCGGTGGGCATGGACCGCGAGAGGTGGAGGGAGGCCGGGATCCCCCCCGAGTTCGCGGAGAAGCAGGAGAAGGTCCTCGAGGTGTACAGGCGCCTGGGGGTCCGCCTCGAGTGCACGTGCACCCCGTACGAGATCCTGGAGGTACGATTCGGGGAGCACCTCGCATGGGCCGAGTCCTCGGCGGTTGCATATGCAAACTCGGTCATCGGGGCCCGGACGAATCGTGAGGGGGGGCCGGGGGCGCTCGCCGCGGCCATCATCGGGAAGACCCCCTGCTACGGCCTTCACCTTGACCGGGAGAGGGCGCCGCAGATCGTTATACGGGTAGAGAGGTTCTCCGGTGGCAAAACCCGGCCTGATCATTATGGGGCCCTGGGGTTCCTCGCCGGAAAGATGGCAGGGAACCGAATCCCCTACTTCCGGGGAATCAGGCCCCTTCCCGATGAGCTGAAGGCGATGGGGGCTGCCATGGCGGCGACCGGCGCGGTCGCCCTCTTCCATGTCGAAGGTGTAACCCCCGAGGCAGGGCGCTGGCAGCCTGAAACCGGCCCTCTGGAAGGCTACACCATCACCTCCGCCGAGGTCAGGGATCTCCTGAAAGGAATGGAGGTGGAGGCGGTGGCAATGGGCTGCCCCCACTGCTCGGCCGCGGAACTCGCCGGGATCGCCCACCTCCTCCGGGGGAAGAGGGTGAGGAAGCCCCTCTTTGTATTCACCTCCCGGTGGGTCCTCGTGGGGAACCGGCCTCTCGTCGAAGTGATAGAGGCCACAGGTGCCCGGGTCTATGCCGACACCTGCATGGTGGTCTCCCCCATGCTGGAGTCCTACACCTCGGTGATGGTGGACAGCGGAAAGGCCTATGCCTATGTCCCCTCCCTCTGCGGGGCCATGGTGCGGATCGGGACCCCCGAGGAGTGCGTGGCAGAGGCGACCGGAGAAGCCGGGGATTAAGCGGCCGGATATCGGGAGAAGGAACCGGGGTTTCTCCTCCTCTCCCCGCGTGGGGAAGGTTTTTGTCTTTCTCTTCTGAAGCTCTCTTGTGTTTGGTGAGTTCTCACCCCCGTATACATTCGAGAGGGACGGCCTCTCCCTCTCCCTCGAGATGAAGGAGGGGCACTACCAGTACAGGAGGGATCTCGGTGGGAACCTGGTGGAGAAGGCGATCTCGGTGGGCCTCTCCCGGCTCCTCGTCCACCCGGTGGAGCCCTTCTACACGGGCCCCGAGACAGCAGGCCATCTGGAGCTGGAGTTCCCGCCCCTCATGATCGAGCCCGGGGCCACCGAGACGATCTTCCTCACCTTCCCCGTCGAGATCGGTATTTTCGTCGAGGGGCTGAGGGATACCGAGATCCTGGATGCCTTCTCGGTGGAGCGGCCGAAGTATTCCCTGTACGGGTCCCCCCACCGGGGGGTCATCACCCGGTTCACGAGGAGCAGCCGCCACCGGGAAGCTCCCGCCGTCGATGGAACCAGGGAAGGAGTGCTCAAGCTCTCTGTCCGGAACACGCTTCCCGAGTGGGCGAGGGTCTCCCGGGTCGTCATGGACGAGGCCGAGATGCACCTCTATGTGGGCGAGTTCGCTGCCATGGCAGCAGTGATGCGGATCACCGGGAGGGAGGCGGCCGAGGTCTCGGGATTCGACCGGCCCCTGAAGGGCGGTATGCGCAGGGCCCATGACCTCTTCACCGAGAGAAGGATCCTCAGGCTCGGTTCCGGCCCCCGGTTCCCGGGCGTGGAGCGGAAGGGTTACCTCATGGAGGGAGGCCTCTCATGAGCCTTGCCACCCCCCTCATCGGGAACCTGACCATCTGGGATCTCGCGGTCATCGCAGGGACCATCATCGCCGCCCTCATCATCGCCCAGCTGGTCTCCCTCTACATGAAGAGGGCGTTCTCGGGGAGGGTGCGGGGCAAGGACCTCGAGATCCTCCTGAAGGTCGTGTACTGGGCCGTCCTCGTCCTCGCCGTCCTCCTCATCTTCTCCCAGCTCCGGATCGACCTCTCCGGGCTCCTCATCGCCGGGGGATTCGCAGGCATCGTGATAGGGATTGCCAGCCAGTCGGTGGTGGGGAACCTGATCTCCGGGATCTTCCTCATCATCGAGCGCCCCGTCTCTATCGGCGACGAGGTCCGGATCGGGGACGTGGAGGGATATGTCGAGGACATCCGCATCCTCTCCATCATCGTCCGCACCCACCAGGGGGTCTATACCCGGATGCCGAACGAGAAGGTCTTCACCTCCGATATCACGAACTATGTCGCCCACCCGGCACGGCGGGTGGAGTACTCCATCGGGGTCGGCCACGCCGAGGAGGTGGAGAAGGTAAGGGGGATCATCCTCTCCTTCCTGCAGTCATCCCCCTATGCCCTCGTGCGCCCCGCGCCTGAGGTCTCCCTCTTGGCCATCGCGGATGACCGGCTCATCCTCTCGGTATACTTCTGGACACCCTCCCGCTCCTTCACCCCGGCCAGGTCGGCCGCACTCGAAGGGATCCAGAAGGAGCTCGTCGCGGCGGGAATCGAGATCCCGCCGCCCAGGAGACATATCTCCCTTTCGGGAGGGGAAGGAGGCAGGGGTTCCGTATCCAGGGATGCCCCTGGAGGAAGGAACCCATGAGCGGGACGGGCGAGAACATGGCCGGGTGGATGACGACCCTGAAGAAGGGGGATCTCCCCGCGAGACGTGAGGCCGAGGAGGCACTCCGGGAGCAGGGCGAGGGTGCGGTGGAGCCCCTCATCCAGGCCCTGAAGGAGGATGAGGAACCCGATTTCCGGTGGTACGCCGCACGGGTGCTGGCCCGGATCGGTCCGCCTGCCATCGGGCACCTTATCCGGGCCCTGAAGGGCGAGAAGGACCAGCAGGTCCGCCGGTACCTGGCGGCGAGCCTCGGGGAGATGGGGGGGGCCGCGGTCCGGCCCCTCCTCGGCCTCCTTGCTGATCCTGAGCCCGAGATCCGGGGCTTCGCGGCCCTTGCCCTCTGCCGTGTGGGGAGGCCGGCCATCCATCCCCTCAGCGAGGCCCTGGGTGACACTGACGAGACGGTCCGGTCCTGCGCCGCCCTCATCCTCTGGCAGATGGGGGAGGAAGGGATGGACGCCCTCGGGAAGGCCTTCACCACGGGAGAGGGGGACCAGGGGAAGGCCAGCCACGACGAAACAGGAACCCATTAGATACTCCCCGCCCCATGGTAGGGTATGGACCGCTCCCTGTCCATGGCGGACTACTTCTCCTCCCTTGACCGCTCCCTCGGGAGCGCCGTGGAGCTTGCCCGCGCGGCCCGGTCGAAAGGGGTAGACCCCCGGCTCTCGGTGGAGGTGCCGGTGACAAACGACCTCGCCGACCGAGTGGAGGCGCTCCTCGGCATCAGGGGAGTGACTGCCCGGATCCGGGAGCTTGAGGGGAGGATGGAGCGGGAGATGGTCGCCCTCTCCATCTCAGATGACTTCATCGCCCGGCGCTTCGGGGAGACGAGCCGTGAGGAGGTCCTCGAGCATGCCATCCGCACGGCGATGTCTATCCTCACCGAGGGAGTCGTGGCCGCCCCCACCGAGGGGATCGCGAAGGTCGACCTTGGGAAGAACGACTCCGGGACCGAGTATGCCCGGATCTTCTACTCGGGCCCCATCCGGAGCGCCGGCGGGACAGCCCAGGCCCTCTCGGTGCTTGTCGCGGACTATGTCCGGCGGGCCCTTAACATCGACCAATACCGGCCGCGCCAGGAGGAAGTGGAGCGGTACATCGAGGAGATCCGGCAGTACCATGCCCGGCAGCACCTCCAGTATGTCCCGAGCGAGAAGGAGATCCGGCTCATCGTCGAGAACTGTCCTGTCTGCATTGACGGTGAGGGGACCGAGGACGAGGAGGTGAGCGGGTACCGGAACCTGGCCCGGGTCGGGACGAACTCCATCCGGGGCGGGATGGCCCTCGTCATCGCCGAGGGGCTCGCCCTCAAGGCTCCGAAGCTCGAGAAGCATGTCCGTAACCTGAAACTTGACGGGTGGGAGTGGCTCTCGGGCCTCACCGGCGGGAAGGGGGGCGGGCAGGAGGAGAACGGGATCGCCCCCCGGGACAAGTACCTCAGGGAGATCATCGCAGGCAGGCCGGTCTTTGCCCATCCCATGGAGAAGGGCGGCTTCCGGCTCCGCTACGGCAGGTCGCGGAACACCGGCCTCGCCGCGGCCGGCCTCTCCCCTGCCACCATGCACCTCCTGGGGGGTTTCCTTGCCGTCGGGACCCAGATGAAGCTCGAGCGGCCGGGGAAGGCCGCGGGGATCGCTCCCGTGGATTCCCTCGAAGGTCCAACGGTGCGCCTTGTGAACGGCGATGTGCTCCGGATCGATGACGAGAAAACGGCGATCGCACTCGCGGACCAGGTGGAGCGGATCCTGGACGTGGGGGAGATCCTCATCGGGTTCGGGGAGTTCCTGGAGAACAACCATCCCCTCATGCCCGCCGGCTACCAGGAGGAGTGGTGGAGGGAGGAGAGCGGGGGGGTTGAACCTCCCGGGAACGAACTTGAAGCAATAGAGATGGCTCTCTCGGGGGGCTACCTCCATCCAGCTTTCACGTATCCCTGGGAGGACATCACCGCCGATCAGGTGAAAACCCTTGCAGGGAAGATCGAGGGGACGGGGTCCATGAAGAACGGGACGCTCGAGATGCCGCTGGGCCCGGAGGCGAAGGCCATCCTCGAGGAACTTCTCGTCCCCCACCAGGTCCGGGACGGGAAGATCCAGATCCGGCACCCCCTTGTCCTCCTCGCCTGCCTCGGCCTCACCGTCGGCCTGGAGCGGCGGCAGATGGTCTGGGAGAGTGCACCCGTGTCCGGGTCAGGCCTCGAGCTGGCCAAGCACCAGTCCGGGTTCCGGATGCGCCCCCGTGCCGGCACACGCATCGGCGGGAGGATGGGGAGGCCCGGCAAATCGAAGCCCCGTGAGATGAGTCCGCCGCCCCACTCCCTCTTCCCCCTCGGGGATGCCGGCGGGAGCCGGCGATCCTTCCAGGAGGCGAGGTCCACAAAGACCATGGTAAAGAAGGCAGGGGGCTTCTCCCAGACCGAGGGGGTGATCGAGGTCATGGCCGGCGAACGGAGGTGCCCCTCCTGCAGGAAGACGACCTTCCGGAACCTCTGCGAATGCAAAACCCCCACCGAGCCGGTCTTCCGCTGCCCCCGCTGCAGCAGGGAGTCCCCCGAGCGCTGCCCCCAGTGCGGCATCCCCACCACGTCGGGGCAGCGGGTCTCCGTCGATCTCCGCGCCGAGTACACGGCCGCCCTCGAGCGCCTGGGGATCCGGGAGAACCAGGTCACCCTCGTGAAGGGGGTGAAGGGGCTCATCTCCCGGGAACGGGCGGTGGAGCCCGTGGACAAGGGGATCCTCCGTTCGATCCACGACCTCTTCGTCTTCAAGGACGGGACCATCCGGTACGACATGATCGACCTCCCCCTCACCCACTTCAGGCCCGACGAGGTGGGGGTAGGGGTGGAGAGGCTCCGCGCCCTGGGCTACACCCATGATACCCTTGGAGCCGAGCTCCGGGAGGCGAGCCAGGTCCTGGAGCTCCGGCCCCAGGACATCCTGGTCTCCGAGGACTGCGCCCGGTACATGGTGAAGGTGGCAGCCTTCATCGACGAGCTCCTGGAGAAGGTCTACCACCTCCCCCCGTTCTACCGGGTCGAGGAGCCTTCCGGCCTCGTGGGGCACCTCCTCGTCGGCCTCGCCCCCCACACCTCGGCAGGGGTACTCGCCCGGCTCGTCGGGTTCTCCCGGGCGAACGTGGGCTATGCCCACCCCTTCTTCCACGCGGCGAAACGGCGGAACTGCTTCCACGGGGATACCGGGATCGAGGTCTACGACGGAGAGAAGTGGAAGAAGACCCGGATACGGGACTTTGTCACCGAGAACTTCGACATCTCCCGGCCGGGCCTGGACCGGCTCGGCACCTACCATTCTGACGCGAGGCATCTCGCGTACATCAGGGCCGTTGACACGACCGGATCGGTTCACCTCCGTGAAATCACCTCGGTCTCGGTCCACAGGGCCCCCGAGGCCCTCATCCGGTTCGAGACCGACAGGGGCAGGTCCATCGCTGTCACCCCCGATCATGCCATGCTCGTCTGGGATCTCACCTACCTGCGCAAGATCAGGGCCCTTGAGATGAAGGAGGGGGACTCGCTTCCTGTCTGTTCCGGCGGGGCGGTGATGGCCGAGCGGATCCTGAAGCGGGAGATCGTCCCCTCACCGGACGAGAGGGTCTACTGCCTCACGGTGGACAGGGACCATACCATGGAGGCAAACGGGATCTTCACCGGCCAGTGCGACGGGGACGAGGACTGCGTCATGCTCCTTATGGACTGCCTCATCAACTTCTCCCGGGCATTCCTCCCCGAGTCGCGGGGGGGGACCATGGACGCCCCCCTCATGATCACGGGCCGCATCGATCCCGCCGAGATCGACAAGGAGTCCCATAACCTGGACCTCTGTTCTGCGTATCCCGTCGAGCTCTACCTCGCAGCAGAGCGGCGGGCCCATCCCCGCGAGGTGGAGGGGCTGATCGACCGGGTGGGGAAGCGGCTCCACACCCCTGCCCAGTTCGAGGGCTTCTCCTACACCCACGAGACTGGCGATATCTCGGCAGGCCCCCAGGAGTCCACGTACACCAGGCTCCAGACCATGCAGGAGAAGCTCGATGCCATGCTCTCCCTGGCAAAGATGATCCGGGCGGTCCACCCGGACGACGTGGCCGAGCGGGTGCTCCATACCCACTTCATCCCCGACATGCAGGGAAACCTCCGCGCCTTCTCGAACCAGACGGTACGGTGCACGAAGTGCAACACCAAGTACCGGCGCGTTCCCCTGGCAGGGAAATGCCCCCGCTGCGGCGGCGCCATCCTCCCGACCGTCCACGAGGCCTCGGTGAAGAAATACCTGGAGATCTCGAGGAAGATCTGCGAGGACTACACCATCTCCCCGTACACGAGGCAGCGGATCGACGTCCTCGCCCGGGCCATCGAGTCCACCTTCGGGGTCGAGAGCGAGAAGCAGAAGGCCCTCGCGGACTTTATGTAACTCGTTCACCCCCCATACACTTCAGTCCGGCCAACCCCCTCAGTCACCTATTTCCACTCCCCTGTGTTACCTGAGATCGTGGACTCCGTCACCCATGCCCTGGCAGCCTCCTCTCTCTTTCTCGCCCTCGGGCACCCGGAGCTCGTGCCCTTCGCGGCCCTCGGCTCGGTGGCTATGGATCTCGATATCCTCCTCATGATATTTCCGGAGCGGCACCCGAGGTACTACGTGTTCACCCACGGGGGGTTTACCCACAGCATCGCAGGGTCTCTCGTCATCGGATCCATCGTCTTTGCAGCGGTTGCTGCCCTCACCCTCGCAGAGCCAGCAGCCTGGCTCTTCGGGGCCGGCCTCGGCATTTCGGGTCTTCTCGCCCTCCTCATGGGAGCGCTCACCCATGTCTTCTGCGACTTCCTCGCCTACCCCGGCATCCCGGTCCTCTTCCCCTTCACGGACCGGAAGTACACCCTCGGAATCTTCGCCGGCCCGAGCCTCTTCCTCATGGCTGTGAGCTGGACTTACCTTGTGACCCTCCTCCTCTCCCTCACCAACGTTGCCGAATACCGGTACTGGGCGATGATCTTTCTCGGCTACGTCGGGTTAAAAGCCCTCCTCAAGCTCTATCTGGCCACGACCACCGACGGGGCAACCATCCCCACAAAGAACCCCCTCCACTGGTTCGTGATCCGGGACGAGGACGGGGCATACGCAATCCAAGCCAGGCACCTTCTCGGGGGCCTCACCGAGCCCCGGGTCTTCCCGAAGCTCCGGGGGGTCGACCCCGTGGAAGTGGAGCAGTTCCGGGACCTCCCCGAGGTCAGGAGGCACCGGTACAACTCCTACATCACCACCGTGGAGAAGAACGGCGACACCATCACCTTCCGGGACCCGTTCCGGTCCGAGGGGTTCACCCCGTACCCGTTCCAGCACGTGACAGTGGATGTGCTCTCGGGGAAGGGGGTGCCGACGAAATTAAAAACGGGAGACCATCCACCCGGGAACTAGCTGCAGCACTCAGTTTTTTCAGCACCGACCGATACCCGGACCGGTGAGGTTTCCGAGCCTGGCCCTGAACTATCCCTGCTTCCCATCACCCTTTGCAAACCAGAGGCAGAGCATCCAGAGGATGAGCACATACCCAATGATCCTTAGCACGAGGAGGGGCGTTGCCAGTCCATCCGCGATACCCAGGATGGCCGCAAGGTGGGAGAGGCCGAAGAGGAGGAAGGCCCCTGCTACGTAGAGGGGGCTGTCGTTCTTCGTCTTCCTATACGCCAGAAGGCCCAGGATGACGATGAGGGCACAGAAGAGGAGGTTCACCACCGGAATCGGTTCAAGGACGAGAGCCACAGGATATCACCAGTTCCTTGTTTTTAACCGCTCATCGGGTTCCGGAACGATGAAGGTTGCGGAATGGAACCGAAGGTGATAGAATCCCCAGCCGCCTCTACTGCACTCTCCCGTTCTCCACGAATTCGGGTACCGGCAGATTGCGAGAGTTGCTCCCTTTCCGGCCGGTGGTCGGGATCTTCGCGGGACCGGGCCTCGTCCTAACGGCAACTGGCGGGATCTCCTTCATGAGAAGCCCGAATTTATCCTATTCGCCCAAAAAAGAAAGGGGGGGCGAAATTATCCCCACCCATTCAGTTCTGTTGTTACGGGGCCGTTTTCTGTATTTATCTGGTACTTGACAAAACCCGGAACACCCGGGGCAGTCCAGTACGTCATTGTATTCCCCTGGGAAGTAACGGTATATTTCTGTGCCGTCGCGTAGGTGCCTGCTGGTACAGTGACCGGTTCAATACCAACAAAGGTGAACTGGACATCTGATTTGATATCATTGGGGTTACTCTGGGCTTGTCCGCCCTGTCCCCCCTGGGTCTGTCCGCCTTTTGATGAGCAGTCTATAGTCATACTGCCGCCAGGTATTCCTTCCCCTTCCATCCTTATTGTGCATTTACCAGACTTTTCCGTTTTCATATAGGTAGTCATCTGTTTTCCGCCGGCGTTCATGGACGTCTTATACTCCATCCAGTTATAAGGCTGGGCACTCCCGAAGATACTTGTCCCGCTGACGACCGATCCCGCTTGTGGGGCCGATCCGCCAGCCGGAGCTGCTGTTCCCTGTACCTGGGTGCCCTGGCCGAGACCGCCTGTCTGTGGGGTGGTTTGGGATGTCGTGCATCCAGCAAAGGCGGCTGCTATAACGATAACGAGGATTATTCCAGCACTCAATCCTGTGAACTTCAACGTAATCCCTCCTCCTCTATCCGTGTTTACGGGCAGGCTCCTATCGATCGGAGAGACCGATAGAGAGCGGTGCAAGCATTTTCTATCCCCGTCAAGCCTTAAATATTCCGAACCGGATGACACGAAGGGGAGGTATGTCAGTCTAATGACGCAGCAGATGGGAAAAAGCCGGATCTTCCACCCCTGCAATAACAATGCATAACAGAGATAGTAAAAATGACGGGTTAAAAGAGTTCTCAAGGCAGGGCGGCGGCCATCACCTCCACCGACACCCTTATCCAGCCCGTTTACCCACACTGGAACGATACCCATGCGACGCCAGCAGAAACGGAAGCTCCTCCTGATCGCCTCGTTCCTCATCCTGCCTGTCACCCTCTTCTACATCTCCCCGTACGTCATCATCGAAGGTGCACTCCTCGGGATCGCGAGCGGTTCCCTGGTGGTCTTCTCGCTCCTCTTCCTCTCCTCCCTAGCAGTCGGGAGGGCATGGTGCGGGTGGCTCTGCCCGACAGGAGGCCTCCAGGAGATAGCCGCTGCAGTGACGGACAGGCGGCCGAAGATCGGGCGGTGGAACCTGCTCAAGTACGCCATCTGGGTTCCCTGGCTCGGGATCATCGCCGCTGCCGCCATCGTGGCGGGAGGGATCCGCTCTATCAATTTCTTCTTCCTGACCTGTAACGGAATCTCGGTTCACCAACCGGTGTACTTCCTCCCCTACTTCATCGTCGTCGGAGGTCTCGTGCTCCTCTCGGTTGTCGCCGGCCAGCGGGCCGGCTGCCACTACATCTGTTTCATGGCCCCCTTCATGATCGCGGGGAGGAAGATCCGCAACCTGGCGGGATTGCCGGCGCTCCAGCTCGGGATAAAGCCAGACGCAGACTGCTCCCAGTGCGGGAGGTGCTCGAAGGCATGTCCGATGAGCATCAACGTGATGGCCAACGTACGGGAGGGCAATCTCGAGCATACCGAGTGCATCCTCTGCGGATCGTGTGCCGATACCTGCCCGACGGACGTGATCTCGCTCGGGTTCGGGAAGGGATGAATCTCTTTCCAGGAGAGGGAACTCCCTCCCGGGTCGATGCTCCGGCCCCGGATAACCTCATTAGGACCCCGGATGAATGATCACTGAGCGAGGGTATCTAAGCCTGGTCAAAAGAGGCAGACTCAAGATCTGCTCCAGAAGTGGTTCGCGGGTTCAAATCCCTCCCCTCGCATTATTACAATGGGTAATGGGATCTCCGCATATCCTTCAGGGTTATATCGGGGCCAGCGCCTCAGTTCGGTTTTTTACCAAATACTATTTCGCCATCCGGAATGATGATGAACCTAAGGCATCCATACCTGGGAAAGCGTCGGGCAGTATGAACCTCTACAGGATCGAGCAGCTGAAGGCCGAGGCCATCGCGAGGTGCCGCAAAAGGCTGGAGATGCACGGGAAGACGGATGTGATCCTCCCTTCCAGCCCGCCGTCCTATTATTCACTCCGGAAAAAGCATGGATTGTCATAAGAGATCGCAATGAAAAGTAACTCAAGCAGGGATCATCCGGATAATACTACCTTATGGAACGCCCTGATACCCTTCGTATAAAGGGTACCGGTTGCGAGGAGGAAATGCGCCGGTTTTTTGTAGCCCCATTGGTCCAGGATCATGGCGTCGTAGAAGTCCTCCTCTGACTTCTTCCAGGTCCCCCGGTAAGGCTGGAAGTTCGGGGAACGCTCCACGAAGGTTTCATCCGGGTAGAACTCGAAGGTCAGGTCATCGGGAGATGGAGCATACCATGTCCCGATGATGGGGTCTGCGGATGATATCTGGACTGGTGATGCCCGGGGGATGGGCGACGGGATGGATGGGACCCTCGCTGGCACAGTCTGGCTGGGACCGGCGGGTTCTCCGGTAGGGGAGATCTCTCCGCCCTTCGTCCCGAGGCACCCCGAACCAAGGAGGAGACCGGCGAGGAAGACGAGGGAAAAAATAGCGGTGAGGTTTCCACGGGTAACCCAGGCCATTCCTGTGAAGTCCTCTTTCCTCGGTTTCGAAATACTTTCCGGGAAGGAGGGAAAGATCCTTCTGTACATCTCTCAGGTTCACTTGCCCCGATAGAGGGGGCCGTGCTCGTGGACCATCCGGACGTCCTCAACGGTGAAGAGGAGGTCGGGGTAATCCTTTTGGGGACCGAGAGGAGCTGGCCAAGCTCTTTCCTCGGCACCATCCTGAAGAGCATCGAGAACCTGGGAGGTGGACCGGCCTTATCTGGCGAGGCGCGTGATTCCGTAGCCAAGCCGGCACCCATCTCGATGATCGTATCCATAGGCGCCTTCACCGTCGCCACCTGCATCCTTTCTGCCCCGGCATTGAAGCGATATGGACCCGGAGGCACACTGGCAGCTGACCGAGACGGAGGGAGGGTGCGCACTCGGGAGGAAGAGTATATCCGAGAGTATTTCTGGATCTGGCACACATAGGCATTATCACGAAACCTCCACGGTGAACCGGCATGGTAAAGAAAGCCAGGAAAGTGGTGAAACCATCAGAAAGAGGGAGAGAGAAGATCAGAGAGCCGTTCACTTTTCTCGGGGAAACATTCGATACCATCGATAAACGGACCGTGAAAAGACGCCTGTTCTCCCTGGTCCTCGCATCGCTTATGGTAAAGGTGCTGGTGCTGTTTGCAACCACGGCCGTGTTTCGTTCGTTTGTTGATCTTTTTGATTTGCAGTATTACTTACAGAATGCCTTGTTGCTTGCCCAGGGGAAGGTCCCGTACCTGAGTTACAGCTTCGAGTACCCTGTCCTGATCTTCATCCCTATAGTCATCGCGCTCATTCCTGCTCTTGCCACCCAGAATGGAATGGCGTTTGTCTATTCCTTCCAGTTGCTTATGGTCCTGTGTGACATTGGCACTCTCCTGTGCGTTTACTTCATCGGGCTCAAGGTCTGGAATGAGAAGACTGCGTGGTATGCCGGACTGATCTATGCCACCGCGTTTTCTGCTTCATACTTTGT
Organism: uncultured Methanomicrobiales archaeon; assembly: GCA_964551875.1. GTDB lineage: Archaea > Halobacteriota > Methanomicrobia > Methanomicrobiales > JACTUA01 > JACTUA01. The sequence goes on from CAZKEV010000019.1 coordinate 12,697, forward strand.
TCTCACCAAGTATGACGCATTTCCGACCCTTCTCCTCATGGGTGCAGTTCTGTTCGCCGTCTATGACAGGAGGATTCGTGGATATCTCTCTGCAACCCTCGGTTTTTTTACAAAAATATATCCGGCAATTGCATTTCCCTTCATGATTTTTTATCATGCGAAGACAACTTCTCTCCGGCAGGAGATAATCTCCACAATAAAGGTTGTTGTTCCATTCTTTCTGGTTTTGCTGCTCCCATTCCTGATCCTTCGTCCGGCCTCGGTCGGTACCTATTTGGTCGCCACCGGCTCGGGGAGAGATGTTTATGCGAACAGTGCGACGTACACGATCTATGCGTATCTCCACGATGTTCTTCATTTTGGCATTTCAGCTGAAAACGTGTCCCTCTTCATGTACGCTCTTCTGGGGATCACACTTTTGTTCCTCCTTTACCTTGCATACACCAGTACGAAAACAAAACCGCAGACATTTTTGAAAATTATCCTCTGTGCAGTTTTTTCGCTCGTCTTTTTTTCAAAGTTGCACAGTCCCCAGTATATCCTCTGGTTTACCCCGTTCCTCTGCTTACTGGTTGCCGGCGATCCTGGCAAAATGATGCTTTTTTATATCACCCAGATCTTTGGATATATCGAATTTCCCCTGATATTCGGGAGTTATTATGTAAACCTGAATTATATTCATCCTGTGGGAGAAGCGGGGTGGTATATGACGCTCTTCTTCTTCACGTTGAAATACCTGGCACTTGTTGCATTGATATTCATCATCATCCGGCCGGAGGAAGGTATAGGGAAAAAGATGAGAGCAATGATTTCCGGAACCTGATATTTTCTGAAATGGCTCCAGTTTATGAGGTCTACGGTAAATCTGGTGAAAAACCCGTTTCTTTGTTCGATACCTTACGGCCCATGAGGGGATAAATGAGATGACCCTCGTGATCGCCTTCATCGGGGGGTCGGGGGCCGTGATGGCTGGCGATATGCGGGAGATCACCTATCTCGGGGACCCTGCCTCCATGGAGACGCTGGAGAGGGAGCTTTACACAGGGCTCATCGCAACCGACGAAGCCCTCCTCTCTAGGGCGGGTGAACTCGGGGTGAGGCTGGGTATCCGGGATGACAAGGTCAAAGTTACGGAGAAGGATGGGGTTCTCGTGGGAGAAGTCACCTCCCTTGAGGGCGGTGTTCTCCGGAAGCGGCGGGTGTATGCCTCGGGAGGGTCCTATGCCATTGTCGATACCGGGGACGGTGCTCCCGTCCCGAGGGGAAGTGGCGGCGCCGGCAACTTCGTGGTGCTCGGGAACGAGATGACGAAGGCCATCGCGCACCGGTGCATCAGGGAGAGGTGGAAGAACGGCAGTCTCCGGGATGCGGTGGAGATCATCACCAGGTCCATGGAACGGGCTTCAGCGGTAACTCCCTCGGTGAGCAGGCGGTTCATCCTCGTCCAGACAGGGAAGACGGCTGATCTCGGGAAGCTGATGGAACAGGAGGGCCCGGGCGGTCCATCCTGATCTCCGGGAGCTGCCCGTCCTTGCCTTCCGGGCCAGATCCGACTCCACCTGAAGAAGGATAATGGGGGTTGGTCAGGAGCATGTCGGGTTTTTATATCCAGGCTGCCCTTCTGAAACCGGACGGGAGGGAGCAATCCACCATCCCCCCTCTGCCGGGCTTCCTGTTTTTCTGTTTTTCTGCGTCCATGGAGGGAGGATGAGAGATATATTTCCCGGCCGCTCAAGGTGAAGGCAGGGGAGACCAATCTCCGAGAGCGGCGAGGGGTGTTTTTCCTGGCTGAAAGAACTCCGCGGAAGAGACCGGGCGAGGGGGCCGGGGATGAAGAGATCCTCAGGGTGAGGCTCCCGCAGAAGAGGAACCGGGAGAAGTTCGGTGCTGCCGAGCTCATGATGGGTGCAAACCATATCAAGGTGAGATGCCTTGATGGTGTGACTCGCCTCGGGCGGATCAAGGGAAAGATCAAGAAGAAGGTCTGGATCCGCGAGGGGGATTTCCTCATCGTCGTTCCCTGGTCGTTCCAGGACGAACGGTGCGATATCATCTACCGGTATACGGGGCCCACAGGTTGAGTGGCTGAAGCGAAACGGATACTTGTAGGGACATTCTTCAGTCTTCGCCAGGACCTGGTTTCCCCCAGACCATGGCCTCGCAACCGGGTGCTCTCCCCCATTCTCTGGGGGATCTTCATCGTGTTTCCAGGGATCGGGAGCATCGGCCCCCCCAGAGCCCCACGGGGAGAGAAGAGAGAAGAGGATTGGAGACGGATCAGAGCGTCTCAACCACGATGTCGTACTCCTTGACGACGATATTCTGGATATCTGATATCGTGCAGACAAGTGGTTCAGCTTTCAGAGGGTCCCCCGTGGGACAGGCCATACCCAGGTTGTTCGGGTTGGTGAGGTAGGTCTTCCATGCGAGGCCATATCCATCGGGCATGACGGTCTGGTTGTTGTCAGGGTAGTACGTGATGGTGATAGTGGCGGAGCCGAAGTCTTGCGTCGTCATGTTGGCCCGGGCAAGGCGCATTCGCACGGTCCCGACTCCCGTCTGGGAGAGGAGCTGGCCCGAGCTTGCCATGGTGCTCAGGTTCATGAAGTTGATAACAAGCCTCCGCCCGGATTGGGTGTCCAGGTACCACCGGGGATCGGCGAGCATGAAGGACCCATTCCGGGCGAGTGGCTTCTCGATGACCGCCCCGTTCTCGAGGGCGATGACCGTGTTATCCGATGTGGAAAAATAGCGGAGCTCCCCGAGAAACGGGGGAAGAAAGAGATCCTGATCCCCGCCCCCCTCGTTTACCTGGATCTTGAATTTCTGGAGCGTGTACGAGGGGCCGTAGAGAGAGAGGCTTCCACCGCTCACCCTGAGGGACGTCTCTTTGTAATTCGCCAGCTTGTAGGTGAGGGACTTGATATCGTTCTGGAGAACAATCATCGTCTGCTCCATGTTCCGCATATTGGCCGAGCTCTGCTGCTGCATGAGGAGCGGGTAACCGTAGAGGGTGATGAGCCCGATACCCGTCAGGATGAGCCCGAAGATGATCAGGTACCCAATGCTTTCTGATACTGCTTCCCTTTTTTGTTCCATACGGAATCCTCCACTGCTAGAATCCTTCCGAGCTATAGGTGATGAGGTTCCATCCCGTGCTCGTGGTATTGCCGGTCACCCCTTTTGTTGCACCAATTCCGGCGATATTAATTTCCGAGTATATATCTCCACGTTCCACGATGATCGTTTGATTCTGCCCTTCAGGTGTTATTTTAGCCCGGACAAAGTACTCCTGCCCTCCCACATCGCGAGGGAGGATGAACCTGGTGGAGATTTTACCGCTGTTTGGGGCGATCACGTAGAGGTCAACAATCCGCACACTCATCCCGTTTCCGATGTCAGTGAAGGCGTAATACCTCAGCGTATCACCTGGCCCCTGCATAAAGACGGAGTTCACCGTGAAGAGGACGACGACGAGGAGCAGGAGGAGGATCCCGGTGATGGAGATGTACTCCACGAGGTTCGTGACTCCGTCGGATGGATCCGGTCTCTCAAGGAGGACAGGAGTTGACAAAGAAGACCGTGGTTTTCTCATCGTAACTGGTCACCCCGTTGTTGTAGTGGATATCCACATCTCTCGCCGTTTTGGTCCTGGTGGCAGGATTTCCACAGTCCCACTGGAAAGAGGTGGTGAAATTGACAATCGCGCTCTTCCGGTACAGAGAAATCTGCTGGATCTGCTGCGTCATGTTGCCCCTGATGGCGCTGCAACCCCCCGCCGACAGACAGTGCGTTCTCTCGAAGTTCTCCACTTCAAGGATGTCGTGCCTGAGATCCTGGATATCGTTCTTCGGGAATTCGAGTACCCCCTCGGCCGTGGTCTGCCCCACCAGGGTGGACTGGCTGATGATGATGGCAAGGAAGAAGATACCGAGGGATACCAGGAACCCCATCATGATTATCCACTGCCCTTCGGCGTTCATACCTTCCATATAACCACCTCCAGGAGGAGCTCCTGCGGCTCAGGGCTCATGCTTTTATTTTCCGCGTTGGGGGTATTCCCGGGGGGGCCGCCGGTATCGATCCAGTGGGTCACCCGGACTCCGGGCTCAGTTCTTGAGAGTTTCAAAAGGTTTGGGTTGGACGAGCTTAGCAGGTAACTCCCCAAGGAATTGCCCCGGTACCAGATGAAAGCATTCGTCTGGTAACCGGTGCACGTCACGTTAATTTCCCTTGCCACCATTTTTTTGTTGCAGAGGTATTTGCTCGTAAAGCTGTCGTTGAAGGCCACCGCATCTGTAGTATTCACGATCAGTTCGAGATCGGTCCGTATAGGCTGGTAATCAACGAGGGAGTTGTTGAGTTTCAGGGGTGTGTCCATCACCCTGAGGATATCACTCCCCACCTGCTCGATCTGCATATCAGTGATATGAGTATCTCCGGGGGTGTAGACCGAAGTGGAACCAAGGACGAGGTACGCTGTGAGGAGCATGATGAGTCCGGCTGCGATCCCCTCCATGGTGTAGAGCTGGGCCCGGTCGTTCACCATATACCCACCTCCAGCATGCCGGTGGAGAGGACCGGCTGGGTCACGTTCGCCGGATTATAGTCGTACAGGAAGGTCCCGTTGATCAAGGTATGGGGGGGATCGGGATCGTTGTTGAAGGAGAAGATGATGTCCAGGTCCTTTGCATCACCGAGGAAGTTTGCATCGATATAGTTCATAGTGAGATTGATGGAATCAAACACATCTATTCCGTTCGCTGGCACTGGGAATGTCTGCGGGCCGGATTCATTGGCAATTTGAACCCCCCAGTTCGTGGCGATGATGCTCCACTGGTCGTATATCCCGTGAATGCCAAAATCCACTGCCCTAAGGGTTGCCCATTGAGGAGGGTTGCCCCCCCATTGAGCCGAGCTATTGGCGAGGGGGTTACTGGGGTTGAGGGCCGAATTATTCAGGAGAGTCTGGAGCCCCCTGATGTTGATGATAAGGGGTTCCCTCTGCAGATCGATTTTGAAGGGAGCATCGATGCTGGGATTATAAAGCACACTCCCGGTAAGGTTTATCGTGAACTGCTGGTTACAGCCCAGAAGGGGGACGAGGGGAAGAGGGCGGGGGTTAGAACTTAAATTTACACAGATCCTGGCCTCATCGTTGGCATTATAGTAAGAATTGGTAACAGGATCAGCCATATTTATCGTTGCATTGGGATTCTGCTTAATTAACACGTAGCGGCGGATGTAGCCATAAACGGCCGGATAGGGTTGCCCGATGGACATCTTGAGGGCCGGCTCCCCTGCCTTCATGGATGAGATGTTCTGGAGTGTGATGTTGTACCCGTACTGATAGGGGGAGAAGAGCAATTTGCCACGGTAGTCGTTTTTGGTGCTATCGAATTGGTCATCGAAGAGGGTCGTGTTGAAGAACTTATTTATCTTGTTGATGGAGAGGATGTTCGGCGTATCCCGCGTGAGGGCGAGACCAAAGCGGGAGATCTGATTCTTGTCTTCCATGAATTCCCATGGACGCCAATCGGGCATAGTAAAAAACAAATACGGGTCACTGCCTATCGGAATACCTGCGGGCCAACCGGGATCCTCGACCAGGACAACGCCTGTTCGGTAGGCAACTGCATCATAGTCGATACCGCTCGTCCGCTGGAGCCCCACGAGGAGGCTCGGGACAAAATTCGCAACCATGATGAGGGAGAGTATGAAGATGGTGAAGCCGACGAGGAAGTCCACCGGCAGCTGTGCAAAATCCCCCCTCATGAAGATGGTATCAACTCCCCCGTCTTCGCGTTGAATGAGAGGGTCGATCTCTCCGATTCCGAGTGGATGGTGATCTGGTAGGTATTCTGCTCGAGGGTGAGGTCGCACTCGTTGATCCTTAACCGGTTCATCTCCCCCACGATTGAAATGAGGTTCCGTTTGAAGAGATCCTGGGGCGAGACCAGCTCTTTGATTTTTATCTCTTCCTGAGGGAGGTTGGTCGGGAGATCCAGCACCGCCCATTCACCCTCGCTGTAGGTGAGGAGGGTGGTCTTTCCATCCCCCTGCATGCCGAGGACCCATGTCCTCGCGAGGCCCGCCGAATCAACACCGTACCCCCAGATCATGGTGATGGTCATCCCCTTTATGTCGAATCCCCCCTCCTGCTCAGCAGCCGGAAGGGAGACGATGGCATCATCAAGGGAGACTTTGGGTGCGTTCCGGGATGTGATATCCTGGATGGGGCCTTCGCCAGCCTGGGTACTCTTCAGGCTCCCTTGGTCCCCTTTGGGGGGGGGCGGGCTGAAGGATATGCACCCTGATTGAAGGGAGAAGAGGATGAGGAAGAGAAAGAGGAGACCAGCGAATTTCACCCGGGATCCCATACCGTACACCCTTATAATCCCTAAGTTCAATATAAATTTTGGTATTTTTGAGATTCAAATATCCTTTCGGATCTTTTTCTGCATCATGAAATATGGTGATATTCAGATAAATACCTTATGAAAACCTGATTTCAGATCCGAGAGAACAATTCGATCCCCGGTCATGTGGAAAGGTAATTTCCTTTCCCGCTTGCCGGTTCATGCAGCCAGCCCGGGAGCGGTTTGATTTCTCATATTTTCCCCGCTGCCAATACCATTCCCGATGCAGCTCGTGATCATCCCCTACCGCACGATCTTTGAGATGGGGATCTCGAGAATGTCCTCGGCACCTGCATCCTTGAGCCTGGGGATGAGCTGGTTCACCCCGGCTTTCGGGACCACGGTCTGGATGCTGTAGTAATCGATGCCATGGAGCTGGCTCACGGTGGGTTTCTTCATGGCAGGGAGCATCGCGATGACCTCCTCCATCAAAGGACCAGGAACGTTCATGGTGATGAGCACCTGCCGCCTCCCCTCAAGAACCCCCATGAGGAGGGTTCGGATCTCATCGATGTCCTTTTGCTTTTCGGGATCTGCGAAGCTCGTGCGGTTGGCGATGACCACGGTCGATGACTCCATGATCTCGCCGATGATCTTCAGGCCGTTCTTCCGGAGGGTAGTGCCTGTCTCGGTGAGATCCACCACCACGTCCATGAGGTCTGGAACCTTGGCCTCCGAGGCCCCGTAAGAGGGAAAGAGGCGGACAGGGATCCCCAGGTCCTCAAAGTAGCGGCGGGTGATCTCCGGGTACTCGGTGGTGACCCGGCTCCCGGGCCGGATCTGTGCGGCCTTCTCGATGGGTTCATCCCGGTGGACCGCGACCACGATCCTGACGTTCCCTTCGCCGCCCTTGCTATAGGAGAGCCGGGCGACCTCAACGACATCCGCCCCCGTCTCCCGGACCCAGTCGAGCCCCGAGATCCCGAGGTCAAAGTAGCCCAGGGCAACATAGGTGGGGATCTCCTGGGGCCGGAGGACCTTCACCTTGCCGATCCTCGGGTCATCGATGGTCGGGCTGTAGTCCCGCTCCGTCCTCTTCACCTCGAGGTCAGCCTCCCTGAAGAGCTGGAGGGTCTGCTGCTCGAGGCTGCCCTTCGGGAGCGCGAGAGTAATCATACCCGGATCTATCGCTCCCGGACGGAATAAATGATGAGGAGGCTTTTTCAGTCCAGGGGGTGGACGATGAGACCGCTCTTGAGCTTCGGCTCGAACCAGGTGGACTTGGGAGGCATGATCCCCCCGGCATCCGCGATGGCCATGACCTCGCCGATCCCGACCGGCTGCAGGGCGAATGCGACCGCGAACTTACCCCCGTCCACCCTCTCCTCTAGGTCGGTCGCGGGCCTCGAGCCGCCGAGGAACTGGAGGCGCGGGTCATCCCTGGGATCCCTGATCCCGAGCATGGATCCCAGAACCTCATCCTGGAGCACCTGGACATCGAGGACAGGGACACCCCCCGCTTTCGGAGTTCCCTTCGCCCGGCTCACCTCGTACCATTCTCCTCCGAGGTACATACGGAAGAGATGCATGCCCGTGGAGGCCCCGCCGGGGGCCCGGAACTCACCCCACCCGTCCGGGATGCACTTCCTCACCTGGAATCTTTGCCCGAGGCGATCCAGGAACGAGGCCGGGGTCAGGCCGGAGAGGTCAGTGACGAGCCGGCTGTAGCCATGGATGGCCACCTGATCGTGGGGAAAGAGGACGGCCATGAACCGGTCGGCTTCGCCTCCACCCCTGCCGGCCTTTCGTCTCATGAGCGCGACGTTCGCGGCCGCAGCGGCACGGTGATGCCCGTCGGCGATATAGAGACGGGTGAGCGGGGAGACGAGACGGGTGGCTCGGGCTATTTCGGCCGGGTCCACGATCCGGAAGACCCGGTGAATGGCGCCATTGGCTGCCTCCACCCATGCTCCCGGATCATCCCCCGAAGGGACCAGCCCCCCGATCTCAGATCCAACACTCACATCATCCCGGTAGAAGAGAAAGACGAGCCCGGTCTGGGCGTTCACGGCCTCGATGTGCCGGGTCCTGTCCTCCTCCTTGTCCCGGCGGGTGAGCTCGTGGCTCCGGATGGTACCTTCGAGGTAATCGTCAACCCCGATGGTGCAGACAAGGCCGGTGACCCATTGCCTGCCGTCCCCCACCTGGTAGAGGTACAGGAATGGTTCGGTGTCCCTGACGAGGATCCCCCCCTCCACCATCGAGAGTAGGTTCTTCCGTGCACGGAGGTAGACGGCACCGGCATGGGGCGGGGTGCCGGGGAGCTCCGCGTCTGCGCGGCTCACCCGAAGAAAGGACCGCGGGTTCTCCCTGATGCACTCCGCCGCCTCCCCTGCCGAGATCACGTCGTAGGGGACCGACGCGACGTCAGGGGCGAGGGTGGGATCAGGCCGCAGCGCAGCGAACGGATGAATCTGGACCATATGATCTGCCCGATACCGGAGATGGCGTATACATTTTAACTTCACGTATCATAAATCACTATTCTCAAGTGCGCCCCATGAACCCGCAAGGCCGCTATATCAGGAGAGCCAGGCCAACGGATATCCCTGAGATCATGGCCATCGAGCGGGAGTGCTTTGTCGAGCCCTGGGACGAGGAGGTCTTTGTCCAGACCGTGGAGTGGACCCCGTTCTCCTTCTTTGTTGCCATGGCCGACGGGAAGATCCGGGGGTTCGTGGTCGGCTGCATGGAGAACACGGGCTCTGCCGTCTACGGCCATGTCTCGAACCTGGGTGTCACCGCGGACTACCGGGGGAAGGGACTCGGGAGGCTCCTCGTCTCCCGGCTCGAGCGGCAGTTCGTCCTGGACGGGGCCGGGGGGGTGCTCCTCGAGGTGAGGGTCTCGAACACCGATGCCCAGGAGTTTTACCGGAAGCTCGGGTACCGGGATGCCTTCCTCCTCTCGGGCTACTACTCCAACGGCGAGGACGCCCTCGTGATGATGAGGGATCTCCCCCTCTAGGCTCGGGAAATACCTTTCCCTCTCCCTTCGGGGGATTAAGATCCCCCTCCAAGTCGGGAAATCCTATTTCCCTCTCCCTTCGGGGGATTGAGATCCCCCTTCGGGCTTTCCCCTCCCGAGGGCACGGTGGGCGCGGGCGAGGTGGCCTGCACCGAGTGCGCCGAGGAGCGAGAGCTCGCCGGCAAGGACCGCGGCGGCGACGATTTCGGCAAATTTCTTTGCCTGTGCGCCTGGCGGGGTTCCCCCGCCGGCTACCCCGAGGATGGAGAGGCACTCCCGCTGGGTATCGAGGCCGGTCCCGCCCCCCACGGTGCCGAGCTGGAGGGCGGGGATGGTGACCGCCACGTAGACACCCCCTCCCTGCTTCTCCACCGTGGTGAAGGTCCCGGACCCCTCCACGACGTGGGCGGGGTCCTGGCCGCACGCGATGAAGACGGCCGCGATGACGTTTGCCGCATGGGCATTGAAGCCGAGGGATCCCGCCCGGGCAGAACCGAGGAGGTTCTTCCGGTAGTTCACCTCGGCGAGGGTCGCGGCATCGGTCTTGAACACTTCGGAGACCAGGTCATCGGGGATGCTCACACCCGCAACCACGCTCTTCCCCCGCCCGAGGATGCCATTCACGGCAGCGGGCTTCTTGTCGGTGCAGAGGTTCCCTGAGAGCGCCAGGAGGCGCGCACCCGTCTTCTCCTCGATGAGGTCCGCGATCCTCTCGCTCGCGATGGTGACCATGTTCATACCCATCGCATCCTTGGTATCGAACTCGAGCCGGACATGAACGGTCGTACCGGTAACGAATACCATGGCCCCGGTCAGCTCGCCGTGCGATGTGGTCTCGGCAGCAGCGGCTGCGAGTGCATCCATGTTCCCGTCCACGAAGTCCTTCACCGCCCGGGAATGGAGGATATCCCGGGTGGAGAAGACCGGGGCACGGGTCATCCCGTTCCTGAGGATACGCACGTCTGCCCCGCCGGAACGGGTGATGGCTCCGCACCCGCGGTTCACTGATGCGACGAGAGCCCCCTCTGTGGTAGCCAGGGGGACATAGTAGGAGCCGTCAGCGTACTCCCCCTTCACCTTCAGGGGCCCGGCCACCCCCACCGGGACCTGAACCGCCCCCACCATGTTCTCGATGTTCCGCTTCACCGCGTTCGATGGGTCCATGGTGAAGGAGCCGAGCTTCGGGAGCTGCACCCCGGCCTCCTGCTCGATGAAGGCCCTGCGGATCCGGATGGCTTCGGGGGCAGGAACCTCCTTCTCAAGGGCGTACAGCTTCAGCGTGCCATTTTTTAGCCTCTCGAGGTACTTATCCATGATCAACTCTTGGGAAGGGAAGGATTAAAGCTGGAGGGTGAGAGGCCATGGTGAGGGAGGGCTGGTGCCTCAGGGTCCCGAAGTCGGCCGGTGAGGAGAAGCGCCGGGAGCTCCTGAAGGAGGGGCTCCTCGACACCGGCCTCCTTCTCCAGACTGACGGGGACGATCTCCTCCTGCCGCTGAGGGAGCCCCTGGAGGGATGCGAGAGGGCGCTCTTCGAGGAGGTCCCGGAGAGGCCGGACCTCCCCCGGCATGATCTCATTGGCGGGATAGCGGTGATCCTGGACCCGGGCTCAGAAGGGGCGGAACTGCTCCTCCATTCCCGGCCCTCCATCCACACGGTCCTCTCGCCCGAGGGACCGGTGGAGGGGGAGTTCCGCACCCGGAAGTTTACTGTAGCCGCCGGGGATCCAACCACGAGGACACGCTACACCGAGTACGGCCTCCGGTTCGAGATCGACCTCTCCCTCGCCTACTTCTCCCCCCGGCTCTCGGGCGAGCGGCAGCGGGTCCTCGGGCTCATGGAGGAAGGGGAGCGGGTGCTGGACATGTTCGCCGGGGTGGGACCCTTCGCCATCACCCTCGCGGAACGGGCCCGGGTAGTCTATGCCGCCGATATCAACCCCGGGGCAGTGAGCCTTATGATGGAGAACATCACCCTCAACCGGGTGAAGAACGTTCTTCCCCTCCTTGCCGATGCCGCACGGCTCGCCGGTGTCCTCCCGCGCGGGTTCGACCGGGTGGTGATGAACCTCCCCTTCGGAGCCGTAAAGTTCCTTGACACGGCCCTCGAACTGTGCAGGCCGGGCGGGACCATCCATCTCTATGCGATGGTTGGCGAGGAGGGCGCCCTCACCCCGATCCTCCGGAATAAAGGGTGCCGGATCCTCGGGGAGAGGGTGGTCCACACCTATTCCCCGTCTGAATGGCTGGCGGTGTACGACCTGAGGGTAGAGTAAGTCAATCCGAAGTGACCTACGGTTTATGGCAGATGGGATCCTTAAAAGACCGTCTGAATAGGTTTTCCATATCTTCGAAGGCCCTCAATGGCGATATTCGACGCTCCTGGGGGCTTCGCCTCCGGCTCGCCCCCGCCGCTGCGGCGACCCCCACCGTGAGGAGAGGCCCTTCCCGAAAGCCTCCCTTCACCAGCCCCAGTACTCGGCGGGGGATGCCCGCGGCGGGGGCGGTAGTCCCCCAAGAGCCCAATACAAGAATGAATAACAAAACCGGTTTCTGATTTCGATTCTCATTGCGAAGTAACAGCGGGTTGGACGCTCCTGGGGGCCGCGCCTTCGGCTTGCCCCCGCCGCTGTGGCATCCCCCACCATTGCGATAGGTCGAGTATTTCAGTAAACTGTGCATCAGAAAATTCCCAGAGACGGGGGGGGGTGCCCGCGCGGCAGGGGGGGCGGGTGAGCCCCCCAAGAGCGCCCAATAAAAGAAAGATGAGGTATATTCCGAACCGGGTTAGACCGGGTTTTGTACTATTTCACGGGTACGAACTTCGTACCATAGTGGATAACACCAGATTCCCCGTCGGCCATGATCCGCCGGAAGACCGACCTGACCCTGGTCCCCACCGTCACGTCTCCGGGCTTTGCCACAACCTGTGAAGTCAGGCGCGGCCCCTCGTCCAGCTGGATGATCGCAAGGACATAGGGCGTGGTGTTCTCGAACTGCTCGCTCGCCGACCTGATCACGGTATAGGTGACTACCTTCCCGGTTCCCGGGAACCGGTACTCGACGATCTTCCCGCCTCTCCGGCAGTCCGGGCAGAAGGACCTCGGGGGGAAGTAGTGCCTGCCGCAGGACTCGCAGCGGGTCCCGACGAGGTTGTAGCGCTGGGGGATCTTCCTCCAGAACCGGGCGACGGACATCAGGTCACCCCCAGGATATGGACCACCACAGTGGCCCCGGTCCCCCCGACATTGTGCGTGAGGCCGATCTCTCCGTCCACCTGCCGGGCCCCGGCCTCGCCCCTGAGTTGCTGGACGACCTCACAGACCTGCTTGATACCCGTCGCGCCGACCGGGTGCCCGCAGGCCTTCAGGCCACCGCTCGTGTTCACGGGGAGGTTCCCGTCAAGAGCGGTCACCCCTTCCTCGGTGAGCCTTCCGGCTTCGCCCTTCCTGCAGAACCCAAGGTCCTCGATCGCGCAGATCTCGGCGATGGTGAAGCAGTCGTGGACCTCCAGGAAGTCGATCTTCTCGCGCGGGAGCCCTGCCATGGCAAACGCACGCTCGCCGGCGACCACGGTCGCGTCCAGGCAGGAGATATCCCGCCGGTCATGGAGGGCGAGGGTGTCGCTTGCCTGGGCGGTGGCGAGGACCCTCACGGGTGTGTCCGTGAACTCCCTCGCGCGTTCCAGGGGGGCGAGGATGAGCGCCGCAGCCCCGTCGGTGATAGGGGAGCAGTCGAAGAGCCGGAGGGGGTCTGCAACGAGCGCCGAGGAGAGTACCGTCTCCAGCGTGATCTCTGACCTGAACTGGGCGATGGGGTTCTTCGCCCCGTTCCGGTGGTTCTTCACGGCCACCATACCGAGCTGCTCCCGGGTGAGGGGGTAGCGGTGCATGTAGTCTGTTGCAATCATCGCGTAGAGGCCGGGGAACGTGGCCCCCATGAATCCTTCCCATTCCCGGTCAGCCGCGCCTGCGAGGGTATCGACGCTCGCGCCTATCCCGACATCGGTCATCTTCTCGACCCCTGCCGCGACCACGATATCCTCCATCCCGCTCGCGACCGCGATCACCGCCTGCCGGAAGGCAAGACCCCCGGATGCGCATGCGGCCTCGACCCTCGTTGAGGGGATATGGCGGGTCGAGAGGCCCGCATAGTCGGCGATGAGGGCCCCGATGTGCTCCTGTTCAATGAAGCGCCCGGCGCTCATGTTCCCCACATACATCGCGTCGATATGTTCGCCTGCGAGCTCCGCGTCCGCGAGCGCGAGTGAACCCGCCTCGACGAAGAGATCCCTGAAGGATGCCTCCCACTTCTCGCCGAAGGTGGTGCACCCGATCCCGATGATGGCCACGTCTCTCATTGCTGCATCACGATCTTTCCCTTGTGCCGTGCATACTGGGCATAGTCGAGGTAGAGCGGATCCCTGAGAAGGGCAGTTACCGTGGGGGCCTGCCCGAGGTCAAAGATGGCCGGGTCCTGGATCGCATCGGTCACTTCGATATCGAAGGCGTCGCTGCCGGCGCCTGAGCCGAAGGAGGTGACAAAGATACGGTCGCCGGGCGATGCCTGGTCCAGGGTCGCCGCAAGGCCGATCATGGAGGAGCCCGAGTAGGTGTTCCCCAGGCGCGGGACCACGAGGCCGGGCTTCACCTGCTCTGCCGAGAACCCGAGGACCTGGGCCACCCTCTTTGGGAACTTGGCATTCGGCTGGTGGAAGACGGCATAGTCATAATCCGAAGGCGAGGTCCCCATCTTCGAGAGGAGCATCCTTGCCGCCGCCTGGACATGCCGGAAGTAGCCGGGATCACCAGTGAACCTGCCGCCGTGCCGCGGGTAGTTCTGCCCTTCCCTGCGCCAGAAGTCCGGGGTGTCGGTGGTGAACGAGCAGGTGTGGTGTATCTCTGCGATGGGCTTCTCATTCCCAATGAGGAACGCTGCGCCGCCTGCCGCTGCCGTGTACTCCAGGGCATCGCCCGGGGCCCCCTGGGCAACGTCGGAGCCGATGGCCATCCCGTATTTTATCATCCCGCTCTTGACAAGGCCCATGCAGGTCTGGATGCCGGCCGTCCCTGCCTTGCATGCGAACTCGTAGTCAGCCGCGGTCATGTTCGGCGTGGCCCGGATGGCCTCCCCCACGGTGCACGCCGTGGGCTTTACCGCATAGGGATGCGACTCGGATCCCACGTACACCGCACCGATATCCTCGGGATCCACGGGGCGCCGGGCCATCGCGGACCTTGCTGCCTCGACCGCGATGGTGGCCGTGTCCTCGTCGAGATCCGGGACCGACTTCTCGAAGACCCCGAGCCCCCCCGTGATCTCATCGCTGTTCGCCCCCCAGACCCGGGCTATCTCCTCGACCTTTATCCTGAACCTGGGGATATAGACCCCGTACGTGATGATGCCTACCATTTTTTACCCCTCAGAGCAGTGATAATTCCCTCGACCTCCATCGGCGTTGACATGAGGGTGATCCGGTCCTTTTCCGCGAGGCGCGGGACAAGGGGATGGATCTCCTCAGGGGTAATCCCCTGGAGGACCACGCACCGCGGCTTGAAGGGCGTGACCCGGATGGCGACCATCGGGGACTTCCCGTTGGAGACCCCGGTGAAGACGAGGGCCCGCTCCGTGGACCAGCCGTAGAGCCTGCCGAACTCGCTCGAGGAGAGCTGGAGGATGGCGTTCAGGCTGTGGATCACCGTGTACCCGTAGATCTCCCTGTCCGTCGGGCCCTGGATGATGGTGGCCCCGATGGCCCTCGCGAAGGTCTCGAGGGGGACGGGCGAGGCGTACTCGTGGATATCGTAGATGATGTCGGAGTCGAACCGGTTCTCCAGGATCCTCCCGAACTTCTCGATGAACTTCCCCCCGTTCACCTGGTCGATCGCGAGGATGGTGTCCACAATCCTCCCGACCACCGCTGTCCCAGGGCTCCTCCTCCTCCCGCTCTCGTAGTCGCTGATCACCGACGGTGACATCCCCATCTCGTCAGCGAGGACGGCCTGGGGGATCTCGAAGGCCAGCCTCCATTTCTTAAGGGCCTTCCCGGGCGAGTCGGAGAGGGTGATCTCCCCTGCCATCTTCTCGGCAAGGTGCTGGTGGAGCTCGGATTTCATGGCTTCATGGTTGTGCGAGAAGGCTTAAATAATTAACGAACATGACTTCGACATTTCACGAACTTCCCGTCAGGGGGGAAATCCGGACCATCTCGCAATCCATATATAGGATGCATCCCAATTTTGATAAGCATGCTGGAAACCGGCGATCTCCAGTGCCTGAAGGCTATCGCCCTCATGGGCGGGTGCAGGGGTCCTGTCTGGATCTCCTCCCAGTCCTTCGGCGACTCCCTCTCGATGAGCCCCCAGACCGCCTCCCGGAGGCTCAAGTCCCTGGAGGGGCAGCGGCTCATCGACCGTTCCCTACGCCCCGACGGGCAGTACGTGACCGTGACCTCCGAGGGGGAGGAGGCCCTCCGGAAGGAGTACACCGACTACTGCCACATCTTCGGCGAGGGAGGAGGCCCCTACAGCCTCACGGGGTCCGTGATCAGCGGCCTCGGGGAGGGGCGCTATTACATGAGCCTCCCCTCCTATCGCGAGCAGTTCCGGAAGGTCCTCGGGAAAGACCCCTTCCCGGGCACCCTGAACCTCCGCCTCTCCTCTGCCTCCCGGGACGTGAAGAGGAAGGTGGACAGCCTCCCCTGGACCCGGATCGAGGGGTTCACCCAGGATGACCGGACCTTTGGCGAGGCCCGGACCCTCCCGTGCCGTATCCAGGATATCCCCTGCGCCATCGTGGTCCCGGGCCGGTCCCACTACCCCGACGATGTCATCGAGGTGATATCGCCCGTGGAGCTCAGGACACAACTCGGCCTCTCCGATGGTGACCTGGTGACCGTGGAGGTCTCCCATGCTTGAGGAGGCCGTCACGGCCTTCAGGAACGGGAAGTTCATCCTCCTCTACGACTTCGACGACCGCGAGAGGGAGACCGATTTCGCCATCCGGGCCGATGCGGTGACCAGGCACCACATCATGTGGATGCGAAAGGACGGCGGCGGGCTCATCTGTACAGCCGTCCACCCCGATGCAGCGGAGCGGCTCGGCCTCCCCTTCGCCCGGGACCTCATGTCCGCGTACCAGGGCGTGGAGCGGCTGGGGGAGATCCCCTATGACCGGAAGAACCCCTCCTCCTTCTCCATCTGGGTGAACCACCGGAACACCTTCACAGGCATCACCGACCGGGACCGCTCCCTCACGATAAACGCCATCGCCGAGCAGGTGAAGGCCGCCATGAACGGCGGCAGCACAGAGTTCCACCGCATCTTCCGGACGCCCGGCCACGTTGCTCTCCTCCGGGCGGCGAAGGGCCTGCTGGACCAGCGCTGCGGCCAGACCGAGCTCTCTATCGCCCTCGCGGAATTCGCGGGGATCACCCCGGCGGTGACCATCTGTGAGATGCTGGACGACGAGACCGGGTATGCCCTCCCGAAGGAGGATGCCATCCGCTATGCCCGGAGGCACGGCCTCCCCTTCGTCGAGGGATGCGAGGTCCTCGAGCGGTGGGAGACGGAGAGGGCCTCGCGTTAGAGCAAGAGTGGATCGTCAGGTGTTTACTTCCCTGCCAGTTCCTTCAGCACATCCTCGGGGAGCTTCTTGGCAAAGTCCATCTTCGTCGGGCAGCGCCCCATCTTGATGCCCCGCTTCTTCACCTCGTTCTTCAGCGATGCCGAGCTGATCTTCTTCACGAGCGCCTCGAGATCACTCTCCTTCATGCATGCTCACCATGGGTAGATACCACCCGTCCTTTTCTTAAAACTTTCCCCGGCAGAAATAAGAGGGATTATGGGTGCGAATGCCCATTCTTCAGGTGAGAGGCGATGATCCGGCTCACCTGCAGGCGGTGCAAGGGGACGGGAACGATCCCGAACGTCGCGTACGAGGTCTGCCGCACCATGCAGTCCCACGAGGCGAAGCGCTACTTCTACATGAACCAGGAGCATAGCCCCGGCGAGGAGAACGAGAAGGGGGACGGCTGCGCTGTCCATGAGAAGACCGCCCCCTGCCCCCAGTGCGATGGGGAGGGATCCTTTGAGTTCGATGAGGAGGAGTGGGAGCTTGCGGTGGTGCCGGAGGAGGACGAGGAGGGGTGAGGGGGAACCATCAAGTCTCCCTCGTTCAGCCTCGTGAGGGTCTGTCGTAGTTCGGGAATGCTTGACGCCGTCGCTGTGTATATCCCCCAATTGCATGAGTCAGGGTATCCGAATCAGAAGGTACCCTGACACGGGGGGTGCCCGCGCGGCGGGGGGCGGGTGAGCCCCCCGAGAGCGCCCCATAAAAGGAAGATGTTCCAATAATCCGTGGGGAAATAACGCGTCTCCAGAACAGGTGTTGATTAAACCCTATTCTGTTACCGACCGTCGAATCTTCGATATCTGAACGCTCTCGGGGGCTTCGCCCCCGCCGCTCTGGCATCCCCCGAATTGCGATAGCCCGTTATGAAAGCCCAGCGAAGGCAGGCACCTTTTGCCCGATTTAAGGATGCAATCGAATACTGAGATGATCGAAAAGGTGGACAATCAGACAGAGCAAAAAAAGTTGAAATTTAAGCGTAGGGGTCCCGCAGCGCCTTGTTGACGCCGAAGGTCTTGCGCTCTTCCACCGTCGCCCGGTTCTTGTCGATCTTCTCCTTGGCGAGCTTCGTGACGAGCTCGAGGCCGGGCTTGACCCCCTCGATGGGCTTCGTCTCGAACATGCCAGCGGCAACCGCCTTGGACCAGACGTCGTTCCCGACCTTGGTCCGGACGAAGACCGTGGACCAGCCGTCGGGGCTCCCGACAGATCCTGTCGAGATGTCGCCGAGGTTGGAGACGTAGTCAAGGCAGACGTGGCAGCCGGGCTGCTCGTACTTGTGGGTCACCTTGAGCGGCAGGGTGACGACGTTCCCGCGCTCGGTGTACACCCAGTACTTGCCCTTCCCGATCTCCATCTTCTTCACGGACTCGAGCTTCTGGCCCGCGTGGTCCTCGACGATGCACTGCATGGACTTGTACGGGAAGTTCTCCATGCAGAAGAGGCCGACCGCGAGGGCGATCTTGCCCGGGACGTCCCGCATATTGATGGGATAGAGCTGGGCCTTCCTCACTGCCTGCATCTGGCAGCAGACGCCCGTGATCCCGACCTTGTCCAGGCCGAAGGACCGGGTCGCTTCCTTGAGCCAGGCGATCTGGGGGCTGATGCTGTACTTCGTCCCCCTTGCCTTGAGGATATCCTCGCGGCTCATGGCGATGAAGGGCCTGGGCTGCCAGGGCTTGTCACCCTTGCCGGCCACGATGGCGCCGTCGATGATCCCCTGCTCCAGAGCATAGACCATGAGGGTGGTGGCGATGCCTCCGTCCTGCGCCTTCTGGAGGATCTCCTTGTCGGTGCTCCGCGCTGAGACGCAGGTCGTGTATTTGCCGAGATATGGATCTGCAACCATCTCTCTCACCTCACTTGAGCGCTCCAGCGATGATCTCGCTGATGCCCTCGAATTCAGGAATCACGTCGAAGTTGAAGAACGACCTCGGGCAGGCACCGTAGCAGGAGCCGCACTTGATGCAGAGGTCACGCTGGCCCTGCGGCTTCCCGAACTCGTGGGTGATGGCCCTGACAGGGCAGGATGCAGCGCAGGTGCCGCAGCCCATGCAGAGGCCCTGGTTGATCACGTCGTTCATCAGGTCGCAGAAGCATGCGGTGGTTCCGCGCTTCGCGAGGGCCATGAGGGGCTTCAAGTACTTGCCCGCAAGGGCCTTCTGGTCTGCGTTCCCCTGCAGGAGCAGGTACGCCATGACGGCGACGTTCCTTATCAGCTCCGGGCTCGGGGGGCATCCGGGGATATAGACATCCACGTCGATGAGATTCCCGATGGGGAGGAAGGACTCGTGCTGGGGCTGGTTGTGCTGCCCGCCGCGGCAGAACCGGGTGATGTTCCCGTAGCTCGCGCACGAGCCGAGGGCCACCACAACTTTAGACTTCTTCCGAGTCTCCTTGATCTCCTCCACTGATTCATGGTCCTGGATACAGACCGATCCCTCGACGAGGGCCACGTCCATCTCAGGGATATGCCGCACGTCGGCGAGAGTGAGACAGTAGACGAGGTCGGCGTAGTCGTCCAGGATCTTGATGAGTCCCAAATTGTTGTCAGCCACGGACACGAGACAGCCTGTACAGCCGCTCATGTGTACGTGTCCGAGCTTGATCTTGTTTGCCACAGGTTTCGCCTCCTTTGTAGCTTCCACCTTCTTCTCCGTCGCAACCTCGGCAGGCTTGGCTTCCCCGCCGATGGTCTTCTTGATGGAGTTCAGTAGTCCCATAGTTCACCCGATCTCCTTCAGTATCTCGGAAACAGCTCCGGGAATGGCTCTCTGTACCTCATCTGTAATCCCGATGACCATCTCGGGGGCAGAAACGTACTTCTTCTGGCATACAAGGACCCGGATCTTGATATCGTCCTTGATGCGCTGGAGCGGCTCGGTCAGGTCCCAGGAGTGGACGTCCCGGTAGCTCCCCACGGGGAGCTCGTCTACGGCGAGCCACCTGAGCTCGCCTGGTTCCCCCCCGAAGTCCGCGATGTCCACGATGATAAGCCTCTTCGTGGACTCGGGGTTGAGGAGGGTAAAGACGAAATGGGGGCCCCCGAGCCCCGCGTCAACGACCTTGACCTTCTCGGGGAGCTCGAGGCCCTGGAGACTCTCCACTACGGCGGTTCCGAACCCGTCGTCCGCATAGAGCGGGTTGCCGCAGCCTGCCACCACGATCTCGGGGTACAGCGGTTCCATTCCTTTCACTGGATGAGCTTCTGGGCTACCAGCCTGTTCTCCTCGTCCACCACGATCATGTGGGTTGCGCACGAGACGCACGGGTCATACGCCCGGACGACCATCTCGGCGATCTGCCAGGGCGCTCCTGTAAGACCGCGGCTGCAGGTCGGGAGGTTCCAGGTGGTGGGCACAAGCATCTCGTACCATAGCACCCGCCCGTCCTTCACCCGTGCAAGGTGGACATCGGTCCCGCGTGGGGCCTCGTTCGCGGCCCAGCCGAGCGACCCGTCTCCCTGGGGGATGGGGTCTGCAAGGACCTTCGCAGATGTGTCCAGCTCGTCGAGGCACTTGAGGATGGAATAGAAGCAGTCGGGATATTCCATCTGCCGGGCGACGTGCTGGGCGAAGGTGCCCTTCTCGTCAAAGTTCTTGAAGGTGGAGAGCCGTGCCCTCGGGCCGACCTCGACTGGCTGGCCATCGTACGTCGGGACGCCGGTGCAGGCCTCCATCTGGGGGTTGGCCTTCGTGCCGGCCTTCGTGGTGCCGCCGACCGGGTAGCTCGGGTCCTCGAGATCGATGGTTACCTCACCCATGTACCAGTCCCATGGCCGGGTCTCCTTCCACCGGGCGATGTCCCACATAGGCTTCTCGTCAAGGCTGGAAGAGCCGTACATCGGGGCCGTTGCCATAACGCCCTGGGAATGGTACCCGAGCGTCTTGGGGATGGGGATCTTCTTGCCCGCGACATCGGTGAAGTCCCGGTTCTGCATGTTCCTGATGACCGCGATCATGAACTCCATCTGCTCGCGAGCGAGGACGAGCCCTTCCTTGGCGAGGTCATACATCTTCTGCTTCGCCCGGGGGGTCACGTTGCGGTACATCCCGCCGACTCTCGGGTTGGATGGGTGGATCGCCTCGCCGCCCGCGATCTGGCCGATGGTCTGGCCGATCTCGCGGATGCGGATGATCCTGGCCGCCACGCTCCGCACAGGCTGCTCCTTGGTGAACGGGTTGATCTTCGTCTCCGTCCCCGGGATGTAAAAGTCCGGAAGGATCAGGATGTTGTGCAGGGCGATGCTGTGTACGCGGTTTGCTGCATGGAGGATTACCCGCAGGAGCTTTGCGTCCGTCGGGATCTCGCAGCCGACTGAGGCCTCCATGGCCTCGATGCCCGCCAGGCAGTGGGCGATGGGACAGATGCCGCAGACCCGAGAGGCAATCTTCGGGACCTGGTCCATCGTCTTGCCGATGGCGAGTTTCTCAACACCCCTGACAGGGGTGATGGAGAGCCAGTCTCCTCGCTCGACGATACCCTGATCATTGACCTTCAGGGTGAGCTTGGAGTGGCCTTCATGTCTCGTGGTTGGAGAGATCTCTACAACTTTCGACAATGGTATCGCCTCAATTTCATTTCTTTGTTCTTCAGGCTGTACCGTAGTTAAGGCACACTCTGTGCGATTGTTCTGCGATAGTTACCCGTACATAAAGTACGTTAGACTGCTACTTTGACCATGACGTTAATTATAGCTTTCGTTTTGGGATCCCTCGACGGATTTTTGCTCACACGAATGGGGAGGAACGTACAACTCCGATGGAACTGCTTCGTCGGGGGAGGTGGGAGATCCAGCCCTGACGGGACCCTTTGGCGGATGATCAGAATGGTCTGGAGAGACGCCCGCGAACCGCATCCGGGCAGACGGGTCAACCGACCAGCGGGAGGCAGAATGCAATAAAAGAGGGACGATCAGGGGAGGGAGAGCTCCCCCTCCATCTCCACCATCAGCTCGGCGAGGGTTGCTTTCCGCTCGGCATAGGCGTTATGCTGGTGGATCGACTCCTCGTTGGTCTGCTTAATGGTGACCACCGAGTCGGCAGGAAGGTTGCTGAAGGTGCCGAGGACCTTCCGGGCGATCTCCCGGACGCAGTCCTCCACGAACCTCGGGTTCTTATGGGCCTCCAGGACGACGAAACTCTCGTCGCCACGCTTGAGGAGCTCGTAGATCCGTGCCGACATGGAGTCCTTCAGGATGTCGATGATCTCCTCGAGGCCCACCCGCTGGTCGTCATCGGTCTCGATGCAGAGGAAGCCCTTCCCCCGCTGGTTGTGGGTGGCCATCGGGACCTCTGCGAAGAAGGCGTCCGCCTTCTCCTGGGAGATCCCGAGGTTCCGGAGGACATGGGAAGCCCGGTCCTTCATGATGTCCTGGGCACAGGGGCAGGCGGTCATGCCGGTCACCT
>CAZKEV010000020.1:0-33982 GCA_964551875.1 uncultured Methanomicrobiales archaeon
TGCGATAGCCGGGATTCGAACCCGGGCTAAAGGCTTGGGAAGCCTCTGTCCTGCCGCTAGACTACTATCGCATGGATTTTCTTAGAGTATGATTCCCTCCTGCATATAGATTCTTTCTCTCTCACGCCGTGCAGCCCTTCCGGAGCGTGAACCGGATGGCCGCCCCTTTCCCCGGTTCCTTCTCCACCCTGTCCCCGACCCAGATCCGGCCCCCGTAGCCCTCGATGATCATCCGGCAGATGTAGAGGCCGAGCCCCTTGCCGCTCCTCGTGGTCTTCCCCCGCTGGAACCGGTTGAAGATGACAAGTTTCAGCTCGTCGGGGATGCCCGGGCCGTTGTCCTCGACAGAGACGGTGACCTGATCCCCCACATCTGTCACCCGGATCCATACCCGGACCCCCGGGCCCCCGAACTTGGCACTGTTGCCGATGAGGTTCCTGAAGACCTCCGAAATGAGGCTGTTGGCGCAGACCGAAGCGGTGGTCCCCTCATAGTGGAGGGAGATATCCGGCTGGTGGTCGAGCTCCGACCTGATGACCGGGTCGAGGTCCATGACCCTGTTCTCCTGGGACCGCTCCTGGATCCTCCGGATGGTGGAGACATTATGGATGATCTCCACGCTCTTCGAGATGGCGCTCTCCAGCTTCCGAAGCATCTCCCTTCCCTTGTCTGTCACGAGCTCCCCGAGGAGCTGTGCATAGCCGAGGGTCACCGTGTTTACGTTGTTGATATCATGGGACATGATATCGAGGTAGAGGTTCGCCCTTGTGTAGGCCTCGCCGAGCTCCTCCTGGAGGAGGGCCTTTTTTACCCCGCTCCCGATGGCCCGGGAGACCGATTCGAGCATCCGCATCTCGTCCTTTGCGAGGGGGCTCGCTTTCCTGCACCCTGCGGTGATGACCCCGAGGAGCTGGGTTCCCGCAGGGAGGGGGATGACGACAAAGGACTGGATCCCCGGGAAGGGGATATCCCCGAAGAGGCGCCCCTCACACGTGATCTCCGGCACTCCTCCTGAGAGGATCCGCCGGCAGGGTTCACCCGTCAGGTCGATTGACCCAAGCTCCTTTTGGGTGGTATCCGGGATGCCCTCCTGGTAGCGCAGGAAGGCCCGCCTCCCTTCCTGATCCACGAGGAAAACCATCACTATCTCGGATGCGAGGATCTCACGGATCCTCTTCCCTGATGTCGAGAGGATCTCATCCAGGGTCGCCGAGGTCGACGCGGCGGCGATGATCTCGTTCATCGCCGAGAGGATCTGGTTCCTGCGCTCCAGGTTCCCGGACAGGTACGATATGATGGCCGCCACCCAGATGAAGACGAGGACACGGATGAGGGCTTTTACCAGGGGATCGATCGCAAACCCCGTGAGGGTGAAGACAAGCCCTGCATAGATCACACCGAGAAGACCTGCGAATACAAGCGCCCTCCTCGGATTCCGGTACGCGTTCAGGAGGATGGGGAGATAGTAGAGGTGCGGGAAGACATCGGTCATCTCCCTCGTCAGACTGACGATGGTGACAAGGATCGCAAGGAGGGAGGTGATGGGTATGGAGACGGCCCAGAGGATCTTCATGATATCCTCGTCCGAGATCTTCCCGACCATAGGAATACCTGTTCCCTTATCGTACCTTGGAATGGGGACTCCATATAGGCTCCCCCTCAAAATGGGACAAACGGCCAGCGATACGCTTATCACCGGGCCCGGAAAACGTATATCTGCACCCGAGCAGGGTGCCGGCGATTGTAAGTCCGACGTGCCTTCGGGCATGGCCCAGAGGATGGGCTCCGGGATTACTGAAGAGCTGTTCCATGCTCTTTTCCCGACTTGCAGTCCCCTTTCAGGGAGGTAACTATGGCGAGAATGCATGCCCGCCGGAGAGGCAAGGCAGGGTCGGTTCGTCCCTACCGGAAAGAACCCCCGGCCTGGTCCAACACCAACGCAAAGGAGATCGAGAAGGTCATCAGGGAAGAACGGAAGCAGGGCAGATCCGCGGCCGAGATCGGCCTCCTGCTCAGGGACAAGTTCGGGGTACCGGACGTGAAGCTCGCGACCGGGAAGCGCCTCGGCCAGATGCTCAAGGAGATGGGGATGGAGTCCAGGATTCCCGAGGATCTCCGGAACCTCATCGTGAAGGCCCTCGGCCTGCGCAAGCACCTGGCCCAGAACAAGAACGACCTGCACAACAAGCGGCAGCTCCAGCTCATCGAGTCCAAGGTGCGGAGGCTGGTGAAGTACTACGTCAGGGCAGGGTCGCTCCCGCAGGACTGGACCTACAAGCCGGAGACCGCCGAGATCCTCCTCTCCCGATGAGAATATGCCTCTGGAAGCCGATGCAGAACAGCTCGCTCTCCACCTCCTCGCGCAGGAGTTCGTGGAGATCTATGCCCACCACGATGCTGACGGGATCGCGGCAGGGGCGATCATCGCGACAGCAATGCACCGGGCGGGCCGGCCTTTCAGGCTCCGGTGCACTCCAAGGATCACCCCTGCGGATCTCACCGGCGAGGCAGGCGTGCTCCTCTGCGACTTCGGTGCCTCCCGCGAGGACCTCCCTCCCCATGTCATGGTCATCGATCACCACCCGCCCCGGTTCGACGGGGAGTTCCACGTGAACCCGGCCCTTGCCGAACCCTCGGGCGGGGGCGAGGTCCCTGCCTCGGGTGCCGCGTACCTGGTGGCCCAGCACATGGGCGAGAACCGCGACCTCGCGGGGATCGCCCTCGTCGGGATGATTGGCGACAACCAGGAATGGTCGGGTGCAAACCGCGGGATCCTGAACGACGGGATAGCGAACGGGTACATCACCACGGGAAGGGGCATCCTGCTTCCCGGGAGGGACCTTACCGAGGCCCTTACCCTCGCCACCCGTCCCTACCTTGATGGGATCAGCGGGGACGAGGCGGCCGCGAGGAAGCTCGTGGAGGAGTGCAGCCCCGAAGGGAAGATCTCTCTCGATGCCCTCCTCTCCCTTGTCGTCCTCAGGGCAGGGACCTCAGTGGTTGCCGGTGCACTCGAATCCATCTACGGCGATACCTATACCCTTGAGAAGGAGGCCATCGCGGATCTCCACACTCTTGCCGCCGTGGTGGACGCCTGCGGGAGGGCGGGGATGGGAGGCTTTGCCGCCTCCCTCCTCCTCTCCCGCCGGGCACCTGAGCATGAGGCCTGGGAGGCCCTCCGTTCCTATCGTGCGAAGGTGATCGCTGCAATCCGCTCGGCGCAGCCCCTCGACGTCGACGGGTGGTACGGTGTCGGCGATGCATCGGTGAACGGGCCGGTCGCCGACGCCCTCGTCCTCTCGAGGGGAGGGGAGAGGCCGGTCTTCGTCTTCTCGCCCGGGGAGGGGGTCTGGCATATCTCTGCCCGTTGCCCGGCAGGTGTGCGGATGGATCTCGAGAAGGTCATCCGCGACCTCGCCCGGAGCTGCGACGGGGATGGCGGTGGCCACCGGTGCAGGGCGGGGGCCACCATCAGCGCCCGGTACCTCGACCAGTTCAGGAAGGGGCTCGCGGAGGCGATGGCCGCATGATATCCGTGAACGGGACTATCACAACCATCCACCACGATCCTGAGAGGGTCGCCCGCTCCCTTGCACCGGACAACCTCGCGTCCATGAAAACAACCGCGGGAGACGGCGTGGTAATCACGAGGATATCGGGAGAGAACCTTCGGTCCATCATCGCATCGGTGGATGACTACCTCATGAACCTGGCAATCGTGGAGGACGTATGCACGTGCACTTCGCCCTGAAGGCCGATCTTTACTTCAGCAACGAGCTCGGGCCTGACGCCAGGTCGGCGGTGGACGTCGCAGTAAAAGAGGCGAACGGGCAGGTCTTTTGCCGGGGAGTCCCGAATGGCGTCCCGCCGGAGGAGATCGGGCGGATCACCCTCTGGGAGGTGGAAGAGAATATCCTCTTCCTGGAGATCGAGAGCGGCGGGTACACGAGGGCCCATGACGCCCTCTTCAGGTTCAGGAAGCTGCTCGGTTCGTCCCTGGGGAAGCACCACCTGGGCCTCCGTGAGATAAAGGTCAGGGAGTTCCGGGTCAGCCTTACAGGGGAGATCCCTGAGTCAGCAATCCCGCGCATCCCCTTCATCAGCAAGGTGAAATGCGGGGATGGCAGGGTGGTCCTCGACCTCCAGGTCACCACGCAGGACCTGGAGAACCGCGTCCCAGACAGGATCGTGAAGCTCATCGAGGAGAAGGTCCAGGCGGCAGGCTACGGGGGGAAGACCGAGCACTGGGAGCTCCTGTACGAGAGCCCGAAGAAGGAGCGGGTGTATACCGGCAACCCGACCGAGGAGATGGAGAAGCGCCACTGGATTCGCCACGGCTCCTCCAGGGGGCAATGGATCTTCGGGCCCCAGCCGATCCAGCTCTTCAGGGCATTTACTGCAATCGTTGAGGAGGAGATCATAAAACCCCTCGGGTTCTCCGAGATGGTCTTCCCCAAGCTGGACACCTGGGATGTCCTCGCCAGGTCAGGGCACGCGAAGGGGGTCTACCCTGAGATCTACTATGTCTGCACCCCGAAGACCCGGGATCCCGGCTTCTGGGAGGATGTCGCAGACTACTTCAAGGTGACCGGGGAGGTCCCCGTGGAGATGCTCCGCGAACGGATCGACGGGCCCATCGGTGCCCTCTGCTATGCCCAGTGCCCGTCCTTCTGGCCCTTTGTCCAGGGGAGGACCGTCGCAAACTCATCCCTCCCGGTAAGGATCTTCGACCGGAGCGGGACATCCCACCGGTACGAGAGCGGGGGGATCCACGGGATCGAGCGGGTGGACGAGTTCCACCGGATCGAGATCGTCTGGTTCGGCACCGTCGATCAGACAACGAAACTGGCAGGGGACCTCCACCAGGCCTATGCCCGGGTCTTCAACGAGCTCCTGGAGCTCGAGTGGCGCTGCGCGAAGGTCACCCCCTGGTTCATGGCCCAGGAGGGGATGGTCGGCACCTGCGGGTGCGATGCCGTCGGGACAACCGACTACGAGGCCTACCTGCCCTATAGCGACGCCTGGCTCGAGTTCCAGAACGTCTCGGTGAACGGGGACAAGTACCCGAAGGGCTTCAACGTGAAGATCCAGAGCGGCGGGGAGTGCTGGTCAGGCTGCTCGGGCATCGGCCTCGAGCGGTGGACCGCCGCCTTCCTCGCCCAGAAGGGCTTTGATCCGGTGAAGTGGCCCGAAGCGGTTGTACAGCGTGTGGGAACATTGAACGAGGTATTCAGATTCCTGTGAAGAGAAGGTGAAGATATGGTAAAGAAAAGTCAGATTGGAAGAAAGGTTGAGGGATGGAAGGCGAAGGGCTGGTACAAGATCCATGTCCCCGATGTCTTTGGCAAGACCTACATCGGCGATACCATCTCGAACGATCCGGACACCGTGATGGGGCGGATCCTCCAGACGACCCTCGGCGAGATCATCCAGGACTACACGAAGCAGCACATCAAGATCAGGGTGAAGGTGACGAGCGTCGCGGGGGATGCTGCCTACACGGAGTTTGTCGGCCACGAGCTGACCCGGGACTACATGCGCTCCATGGTCAAGCGGCGCACCTCCCGGATCGATACCATCCTCCCGGTCAAGACAAAGGACGGGAAGATCCTCCGGATCACCATGACCTGCCTCACCCTCACAAGGGCGAACCTCTCCCAGGTGCATGCCATAAGGAGCGCGATGACCCAGTTCATCCAGTCCTCTGCAGCCTCGAGGGAGTTCGCGGCTTTCGTAAAGGAGATGGTCTCAGGGGAGATCACGAAGGAGCTCTTCAAGCTCGTGAAGCCCATCTACCCGCTGCGGCGGGTCGAGATCATCAAGTCCCGGGTCGAGCCCGAGGCAAGGGCAGTGGCGAGTGTCCCTGCCGGGGAACCGGTCGAGGAGAAGGCAGAGCCGAAGCCGGAGGAGAAGGCCGAGGCTCCGGCCCCCGCGTGAAAGGGCCCTCTTCACACAGGAATCCGGGGGGAGGACCCCCCGTTCCCGCACGCACCTTTTTTTCATCACAATTGGAGGACTTGCCTCACAAGCCCATTTTAAAAAGAAATAAGGCGAAATATATTACCTTGCCAATGTAACTCAATACAATTGATAGAATTCCGATTCGGATCAATAAATTAATATATAAAGAACCCTATTTACCCTTGCTCGCGGGGCTTCACACCCGACATTCAGCCTGCAGTATGGTGCTCAGTGTTCCTCTTCCTTGCTGCCTCGGAGAACTGACGAACCTCTTGGTGTAGGTTGGTGAGGGGAATGGAAGGAAAATCACGCATGAGGTATATTGTCGTTTTATTGATATTTTTATCCGTTATTTGTCAGGCCAATGCCGATGAAGCCGCTGGAGAATTAACTGCGATGGGGGTTGCTCCAGGAGTGGCCCTAATTGGTGATCGGCATATCACTGCCCTGTTTTCCCAGGAGGGAAAACTAGTTACATTTTTCTATCCCACCGTCGGAGCATATGATTTCGTACCTTACTATACAGGACAGGATAGAAATGCACCTTTTTACGGTGCTCCGAAACATATGGGTGCATTTCTTGGCCTGGTAGATCTGCAATCATCCCCAAATACTGTATTCTGGTTACCGGATTCGTCATTACCAACCATCGATCATTTATCGAGTGTTCCGGAATTTACGTTCTATTATCCAGAACACCAGCGCATCCAGGTTGACATGACAGTGTATTCTCCTGTCGATAAGTTCTTGTTTGATGAACAAGGATTGAACTCTATTGTATACAACGTAAAAGTTAGGAATACCGAAGCTCAAGACCGAACAATCGGCTTAGCATATTACGCATTTTTTGATCCATCAGATATCAATCAAAAACCATTTGCTTATGACGGTATTTTGGAACCCGTTTTACATACCGAAGCGAAATCGGGATGGAACAATACGGGATCAGCAACTGTTCGTTGCGAGGATAACTCGTGCATTTGGACAAAAACCGAGTCCCCATTTACCATTGGATTTACCTCAGATCTGCCCGCCTCAGATTTATTGTATTATCAACAAGGTGCGGCAGACACACGCGGAAAATCGGAAATTGGCGCTTATAGCGATCAATATCCAATTCCCTCGGAAGGAACTCCTGTACCGGAACCACTCCCTCCTGCCCCATCTTCCCTTGGGGAGAAAAATGCAATTATGATCTGGAAGCTTGACATTCCCGCAGGTGAAACGAGGTTTTTAAGAATTATTGTATCAGCAGGGGATTCTTATCAGGAGACAAAAAACCGCCTTGAGGACCTCAAAACCAGAGATACGTATTCATTGAACACCGAAACAATTGTGCGTTGGAGTGACTTCCTTTCCCAACTTCATCGAAACCCCTTTTACAACAAATTATCTCCTGAAGATCAGGTAAAAATGGACTGGTGGACCATGACGATAGCGCTCATGGCCGATGCAAAAACCGGAGCTATCATCGGGGCCCCCACGCTAACTCCAAAATATTACGGGTCATGGCCACGTGATGGGGTTGACCAAGCAATTGTATGGACCGCTCTCGGTTATCAGGAGATCGCGGAAAAATATTATGTGTACCTATTTAATCTGGAGGATTTCAAGAGCACCGATAGATGGTTCCAAAACTATGATAGCGATACGG
Source organism: uncultured Methanomicrobiales archaeon (assembly GCA_964551875.1). Taxonomy (GTDB): domain Archaea; phylum Halobacteriota; class Methanomicrobia; order Methanomicrobiales; family JACTUA01; genus JACTUA01. The sequence goes on from CAZKEV010000020.1 coordinate 7,616, forward strand.
GTAAATATGTTGGGTTCCCGGTCCCACCCGATATTTTTGGAATCCCGGTCCAGCACCCCCAATGGGGCACCAATGTAAGAGATCTAAATGATCCGAATAATGGGATGGTTTTAGAAGAAGATCAGATGGGAATGGTGATGCTGGGACTTTGGTATTATAACAAGGAATTTGGAAAAAACCCAGGAGGGATAGATGAGACCAAGATACGAAAACTCGCGGATTACATAAAAAATAGTATTTTAAACAATGATGAAAGCGAAAAACTCTTTGATATGCCTCCAACGATTGTAATTGACCTCTGGGGGAATAGGTATGAAATTCTATCCAGGCCAATCTTTTCAAGTTCACACGGAGGACTCATCCGACCCTCAAGCGATTCTTATGAATTTCCCGGGGAAATCTCAAATCTAATGGATGTGCCGAAATTATTTGTAAATATAAATTTACACTTATTCGCCGATCAACCTCGCCTGTTCGCAGTGAGACAATCTTCACAAACAAATTTCCTTGGGGCAAGTGCGCTGATTGCCGCGTCCGATTTGTTAAACGACCCTTCGTTTAAGGACGCCGGTTACAAGCTGCGAGATAGATCTGAAGCAATATTCTTCAATGATATAGCTAATCCCATGGATCAAGGCATTGATCCGGGGTCGCATTTTATAACTGCATGGAGCACCAACCACGATTCCTCACATTTGACCATGCCATATGACTTCCCTGGTGACCTTTCAACATTTCTTGCCTGGCCAGTTCAAGCCTTTCCTTATGACAACCCAAAATTGATACAGCATCGTCTTTGGGTGGAAAATAAATTTGATACAACCGTAGAAACAACAGATTTTAATCGCTTTTTTACCACCGGACTCGTAACTTTGGATATTTATAAAAATATTGCAGAGGATTCAGGTTCAAGTCTGTATCTCAACCGGGCTTTGACGGGAATTGATACGGATAGAATCAGGAATGATTATCTCCCCGAGAATGTGCACCCCCGTGTTCCTGGAACAGACAGCTATAAGGAACACGATGCAACTACAAAACCCCTTGGGCAGAATCATGCATTTGCTATCATGGATCTCCTTACCAAAGCGGGCTATAAGCCACCAACTCTCTACGCCCCCTCGAACAAATTTAAAATTATCCGAGTATCAGTCTCTTCCGATGGTTCAGAGGGTAATTACGGCGGTATTAGACCAAGTATCTCCGCCGATGGGCGGTTCGTGGCATTTGAATCCGATGCCACCAATCTTGTGAACGGGGATACGAATGGAAAAGAGGATATTTTCCTCCATGATCGGATAACCGGTGAAACCTCGCTGGTATCGGTCTCTTCGGGGGGTGGTCAGGGAAATGGCGGCAGTTATACACCAAGCATCTCCGCCGACGGGCGGTTCGTGGCATTTGAATCCGATGCCTCCAATCTGGTGAGCGGGGATACGAATAGATTGAGGGATGTTTTCCTCCATGATCGGATCACCGGCGAAACCTCGCTGGTATCGGTCTCTTCGGGGGGTGTACAGGGAATATGGGGCAGTGCAGAAGCAAGCATCTCTGCCGATGGGCGGCTCATTGTATTTGTATCAGATTCCTACAATCTGGTGAGCCCAAATACGAATGGGATGGCGAATGTTTTCCTCCATGATCGGATCACCGGCGAAACCTCGCTGGTATCAGTCTCTTCGGGGGGTGATGAGATAAACGGTTTCTATCCCAGTATCTCCGCCGATGGACGGTTCGTGGCATTTTCAAGAGTAACCAAGAGCGGAAATACTTATGGACCGGAGGATGTTTACGTCCGTGATCGTTCCACCGGCGAAACCTCGAGGATAACGGAGGGGAATGCTGATAGTATGTATCCCAGTATCTCCGCCGATGGACGGTTCGTGGCATTTGTATCAACTGCCTCCAATCTGGTGAGTGGGGATACGAATGGGGTAGCAGATGTTTTCCTCCACGATCGGATCACTGGTGAAACCTCGCGGGTATCGCTCTCTTCGGGAGGTGATCAGGGAAATGGACAGAGTATTACACCGAGTATTTCCGCCAATGGGCGATATATCGCGTTTGTTTCGGGCGCTTCAAATCTCGTGAGTGGGGATACGAATGGGGCAGCGGATGTTTTCCTCCACGATCGGATCACTGGTGAAACCTCGCGAGTATCACTCTCTTCAGGAGGTGATCAGGGAAATGGACATTGTTTTGGAACAATCAGTATCTCCGCCGATGGGCGCTGTATAACATTTTCTTCGTTTGCTTCTAATCTTGTATCGGGGGATACTAATGGAGACCTTGATGTTTTTTTAACTGAAATCGAACAGGCGAATTCACCACCAATCGCTGATGCCGGTTCGGATCTGACCGGCCAAGTTAGTATGCCTATCACATTGGATGGCTCAGGATCTCATGACACTGATGGCACCATCGTCTCATATGTTTGGGACTTTGGGGATGGAAGCTCAGGATCTGGTGAAACAGCCACCCATATTTATAACGCCCAGGGCACATACACGGCCACTCTGACCGTAACGGATAATAATGGTTTGACTGGTTCGGATACTGCATTAATAAAGATTGGATCAGTTACCAATCCCTACACCTATGGCTTTCAATGGGGGTCTTATGGAACTGGGGATGGACAATTTAACTGGCCAAAAGGAATTGCAATTAATGAATCTGGTTTTGTCTATGTTGTTGATCAATTAAATAACCGCATTCAGGTTTTTTCAGAGAATGGATATTTCATCAGAAAATGGGGTTCTTCTGGAACTGGAAATTCGCAATTCAATATACCCATCGGAATAGCTATCCATCAAGGTCGCGTCTATGTTGCGGATACAGAGAATCATCGCGTTCAGGTATTTGACGAGGATGGTAATTATATCACACAATGGGGAACCTATGGTCAGGACAACGGGCAATTCAACAGGCCAACAAATGTCGCAATTGGTCCTGATGAGGCTATCTACGTTACTGACTCGAATAATGACAGGATTCAAAAATGCGATTTGGAAGGGAAATGCACCTTCTGGTTGGGTTCCTCGGGTTCAGGGCCCGGTCAGTTTAGCAGGCCGCAACAATTGGCATTTGACTCCACCGGCAATATCTATGTCACTGACGTGAATAACTTCCGTATTCAGAAATTTGGCCCCTCTGGAAATTTCAATAAACCATGGGGGAGCTATGGCACAGGAAATGGGCAGTTTTATTATGCAACTGCCATTGCAATCAATTCGAGCAATTACGTAATTGTTGGCGATTCCAACAATCACCGTTTCCAAGTATTTGATTCTGATGGTGACTATATCAGCCAATGGGGATCTCATGGAAGCGGTGACGGGCAATTTGATTGGATAGGTGGATTTGCGCTTACGCCAACTGGCACTCCTCTTCAAGCAATGTACGTGTCCGATACCGGAAACCATCGTATCGAGGTTTTTGGTAAAGAAAGGATGACCCCACCAGAAGAGACACGTATTGAAATTATTGTGCATTGCCCTGTGTATTTGGTCGTGACCGACCCGGGTGGACATGTTGTTTCGAAGACCCAAAATGAGATCCCGGGTGCAGTTTATCTGGAACAAGATCTCGATAATGATAATTCACCAGATGGAAAGGTGGTCATTACTCAACCGACGTTAGGTGATTACCAAATTATGGTAATTCCCAAAGAAAATGCAGAACCTACCGATACTTATACCCTTGAAGCTTCGATGTCTGAATCCACTATCATCCTCATTCAAGATCAACCCATCAGCTCAATTCCCTCAACACCTCTTATACTCAGATATTCTCAAGAAGGAATTAGTTGTGTAAAATGTGGTGGTGAAGAGGTCCCAGTTCCCGAATTTCCCACGATGGCAATTCCTTTAGCAATCGTTGGAGTGATCGCAATAGTGGTTCTCATTGTGAAGAAGCGAATGAAATAACCTTTCTCCCATATTTATGTCATCAATCTGGTAACCTGAACCGACACTTCGGACAATACTATCAAGTTATTATCACCACGAGATCTCCGGCGATTCTGTATCAGGGGATAAATGAATGATCATGGTATGCAACGCGAGACCGAGTGGCTGGGTAGGTATATTTATGATGGAGGGATCCGGAGCACGGACCCTGCATGGTAATGAAGGGGGAGGGGCAACACTCTCTCATGACTGCGGGGAGAGTTCTCCTCCTGGTTCTGGATGGCATCTCTGACCGGCCATGCAGCGAGCTCGGCGGGCGGACGCCCCTCGAGGCTGCGGAGACTCCCGTCCTCGATCAGCTGGCCCGTGAGGGCATCTGCGGCATCATGGATCCCATCGGACCGGGCATCCGGCCGGGTTCGGACACGGCCCATCTCTCTATCCTCGGTTACCCGCCGGACCGGTACTATACCGGGCGCGGCCCCCTCGAGGCCGAGGGATGCGGGATCCATATGGAGCCGGGTATGATCGGCTTTCGCGCCAACTTCGCCACAGTGGACAGGGATGGCAGGGTAGCCGACAGGCGTGCAGGCCGCATCCATGGGACTGCCCCTCTCTGCGACGCCATCGAGAAGGAGGTAAGGCTGAAACACGGCATCAGCTTCCGGTTCAGGCCTGGCGCAGGGCACCGTGCCGCTCTCGCCCTTCAAGGAGCAGATCTCGGTCCCTGTGTCTCTTCGAATGATCCCAAGGCCGAGGGATTGCAGCCCCCTGAGGTCCGGCCTCTCACCCGGGAGGGAAAGGACCGGAGGACCGCCGAAGCCTGCAACGACTTCCTCCGGCAGGCAGGCGCCATCCTGGCCGGTCACCCGCTGAACAGGAGCCGGGATCGGGAAGGTCTCCCGCCGGCGAATGCGATCCTCATCCGGGGGGCGGGGGAGATGGGGCGGTTTGAACCCTTCGCCGAGCGTTATCATATGTACGGGAGCGTGATCGCGGCCGCGACCCTCATCACGGGCATCGGGAGGGCCATCGGGCTCGAAGTGGTTCCGGTGCCGGGGATCACGGGATCTGCAGATAGCAACCTGGAGGGTAAGGTGAAGGCTGCCCTTGCCGAGCTTGGGAAGAAGGAGTTCGTGCTCCTGAACATCAAGGGGGCCGATGAGGCAGGGCACGATGGCCTTCCCATCGAGAAGCAGAAGTTCATATCGAGGGTCGATGCCGCCCTGGAACCCCTCCTCTCCCTCGAGGATACCCTGGTGGTCGCCTGTGCTGATCACAGCACCCCCTGCGCCATCCGCGACCACAGCGCAGACCCCGTCCCCCTGGCGATATGGGGTGAAGGGGTCCGTGTCGACCGGGTCACCCGGTTCACCGAGACCGCATGTGCCGAGGGCGGCCTCAACAGGATCCCAGGATCGGCCCTCCTCCCTATCCTCCTGGACCTTGCGAACCTGGCAAAGAAGTACGGTGCCTGACGGTCGTGAAGGATGAGAGCTTGCCGGATCCTTGAGCTCGGGGAGCTGACCTTCCTCGAGCCCACCTTCGCCTCTCTCACGGATGATCTCTACACAACTGCCCTCCTTGGGATCCCGGCTGTCGAGGGAAAGCTCCTCGTTGACATCGGAGAGAACCCCCTCGCGGTCGCTGTCTCCGACGGGAAGGGATGGTATGCCACCTCGTTCCTCTTCAGAAGCCCGCCCAGGGAGGTCATCGAGCTCTGCGAGGATCTCGACTCCGAGATCCACCAGGAGGAACGATCCCTCTGGCTCGCTGCGGTCCGCGAATACTACAGCCTCCTCATCAGGGGGACCGTCACGCCGGCAATGGAGGATCTCCCACCCGACCGGCCGGCCCTGCTCCGGGGCCTCCTGGAGGAGGCATGGGGCAGGGGAGATGCCATCCCGTGCCTGGACTGCTGCTGCGGATCCGGGGTGGGATCCTCGGCTGCAAGAGCACTGGGGATGCAACCCGTCTCGTATGACAACGATCCCGCCCTCCTCTCCCTCGGCCTCTCCGCAGGGAGACTCCGTCCCGAGGAGACCATGTGGATCGATGCCACCCTGGCAGAAAGCTACCTGGAACCCTTCCCCCGCGGTATCGCGGTGATGATGGGGGAGATCAACTCCTTCACCGGGGAGATGTGGGAGAGTATCACGGGGGAGCTCCTCGCGCTCGTGGACGAGGCCCTTATCACCGTCGGGACCGAGCAGGAGGCCCGCAGGGTGGAGGGCTGGTGCCATGCCTCCGGTCACCATGCCGTGGTCACCGAGAACCGTCGGGATGAGTTCTACGACCGCTGGGTCTGCAGGTCAAGAAGGGAACGGTGAGATACTTCCAGTAAAAAGAGGTGAGGGAAGTGAGCCGATCAGGGTCTCGGGATGCGCTTCAGCCTCTCGAGAACGACCATCGGGTTGGGGAGCTTGTGGGCCATCCGTTCCAGGAACTTCCGGACAAAGAGGTCGCTTGACCCCTGCTTCTCGATGATCTTCTGGATATCGATCCCCACCGGTGTGATGGTCTCTGATATGTACTTGAGCCTTTTATCAAGCGCTGCATCCAGATACATGGTGTTGACCGTTACCATAGGCCTTGATCACCATATGCCCTCTCTTGTATAAAAAACCTTTCGCGATATCGCCTGGCAGTAAGCTGGTATTCGTTATATTCTCCTCCCTTTTCCCCTGTTTTTTCATGTTCTTTCATTAATATTCTGAATGCCTCTGGAACACCCCATGACAGGGATTACATCCCGTACATGCCCTGATCGGCCCCTGCCCCGTGGCGCACCGGGGCGCGTCCTCTTATACCGGGTGTCCGATCCCGGCTTTCTGGAGGAGGGAGATGAGGATGGCAAGGCATCCGGCTCCCGCGATGACCGCACCCCCTGCGGTGATGAGGATACGGGTGACCAGGGTCGGGAAGAGGAGAAGGGAAATACCGGCGAGGAGCAGCCCGGCTCCTCCCCCGAAAAAGACCCTCCTCACCCACCCGGGGACAGAGAGGGGGCCCCCGACAAAGAAGAGGAAGAGCCCGGCAAGGATCGCGATCACGGCACCGAGGTAGATGATCAGGTGAAATACGAGATCGCGCCTCAAAAAGACGAGGATACCGATCATGATGGATAAGAGCCCGGCGATGAAGAGGAGAACTGGGAAGATGCCGATCCGGCCCATGAAATGCCCGCCGGCGATGAACCCCATGCCCAGAATGATGGCAAGGATGCCCAGGATGATGATAAAGAGGTTGACAAGGATATCGCTCCAGACAATGAGGGCGATGCCTGCCGCGACGAGGAGAGCCCCGGCGGCTGGAAGCAAGGCCGGGGGGAGGGTTATCCCTGTCTCCTGAAGGGTCACCTCTTCCATCGGAGTACCGGATCCTGCGTTTCCCCTCATAAACTGGATCATCCGACTCCGGCCAATTCATCTCCCCGGTTCTCTCTCGGTACAATCGAGCTCGGCGATGATGGCGACCGGATCCTCCATCTCCCCGACCAGCCTCTGGAGTTCGAGGAGCCGCTCGATCCCGATGAAATGCTCGGCCATGACCCGTCCTAGCGGCGAGAGGACAAGGGCTCCTCCTCTCCGGTGCACGAGACCGTGGGAGATCAGCTCGGGGAGGACCGGTTCCACCTCACCCACCATCATCCCCGAGATCCTCCGGATCGCCTCCTCGTTCCCCCGGGCCACCACCGCGTGTGCGGCATACTCCTCGGAGCTCTCCTCCATCCCGTACGAGGGTGCGACCTCCTCCATCTCGCCCCTGAGGAGCCGGATGGCCACCTCCTCCTCCGTCGCTTCCGGGTCGCTCGTGTACGCACCCCCGGGTTCTGCAAGGATCACCACCTTTCCCCGGTCATGGTAATCGGGTCTCCCTGATCTCCCGCCCATCTGGGAGAACTCCTGGACTGTCAGCCACTCGATCCCCATCGCGAGCGAGTCGAAGATCACCTGGGAGGCAGGGAAGTCCACGCCGGCCCCGAGCGCCGCGGTCGTCACCACGGTGGCGATCTTCCCCTCCTCGAACCTCCGCTCGACGTCCCTCCTCTCCTGGGCGGTGAGGCCGGCATGGTAGGGGGCGGCCTTCTTCCCCAGTGCCTCTGCGATGATATGGCACCGGGCCCGGGCGTTGGTGAAGATGATGGTCTGGCCCCTGAAGCCCTTGGAGGACTTCATCGAGAACTCCGCCTCCATGAGCTGCTTCTCGAACCGGATCTTGTCCTTTCTCGTGACGAAGAGGAGGTAGCGTTCGAGGGGCACGGGCCGATCCGCGTAGGTGACGAGGCGTGCGCTGAGCTTCTCAGCGAGCAGGTGGGGGAGGCCGACCGTAGCCGAGAGGTAGAGGAACTGCGCCTGGGGGCAAAGGTACTTCAGCCGGGCGATGAGCCCGTCGAGCCGGTGCCCCCGCTCCCTGTCCTCGAGCATCTGGATCTCGTCGATCACCACCGTTCCGATGCCCGTGAGGCTCCTCCCGCACCTGATGAGATGGTCCAGCCCTTCATAGGTTCCGACCACGACCTTGGCGTCCGGATCCTGCCTCCCCCTGACGCGGTTCTCGGGAAGGTTCAGCCGGTTCCGGCCGGTGAAGAGGGAGATCCGTGCGATCTTCCCGTACCGCTCGGTGAACCGCTCGTACTTCTGGTTCGCGAGGGCAACGAGGGGGACGAGGAAGAGCATCCTCCCCCTCCCTTCAAGGATGTTCTTCATCCCGGCCATCTCCCCGATGAAGGTCTTCCCGCTCGCGGTCGCCGAGACCACGAGGAGATCGGAACCCGAAAGGAGCCCTGCCCCCACCGCCAGGTGCTGGACAGGCATGAGCCGTTCTACCCCCGAGGCTTTTTTGAACTCCGGGGGGAGGGGGAGATCGGAGACAGATGAGGTCTCGGTGACCGGATGTGCCTCGATCCGGTCAAAGAGCGTGCGGGAGAGGTCCATCCCGTCCGGCTGGAGGGCCGAGAGGACCCGATCCAGGTCACGGTACGCGGTGAGGAGGTTCTCGATATAGGTATAGGAGATCTTCCCGAACCGGGTGAAATACCCGAGCTCCCTCCTGACCTCCTTCCGGGCACAGTCCATGCAGATGGACTCTTTCCCGAACCGGACCGAGGTATTGGCATCGAGGGGCGTGACCCGGTCCTCGAGGAGGCAGGTACGGCAGAGGGACTGGAGCTCCCGGGGGATCTGGAGGTCCGAGAGGAACGCCTCCCACTCCTTGTCCGGCCGGGTGATCCGGACCTCCGCCTGCCTGAGGGCCGCAATGAGATCCTTTGTCGGGAGGGACCGCCCGTGCCTGCTCCCGGGCTTCCTCACCAGGTAGTCCTTCGGCCGGAACCCCTTCGTGGTCCTGACGAGGTCCACCTGCCCGACCGCGGTCACCCCGCCCCCTTCAAGGAAGAAGAGCCGGTAATAGCCCCGCTGGGGATGGACCACGATCCTCATGGGGCGACCGTGTCGTGGATCGTGTACCCGAGGCCCGCAGCCTCAAGCCTCTTCAGGAAATCGGTGAACTCCTCATCAACAATGACGATGGCGCAGTCGAGGCCATGGAAGGCCGCCTCGATAACCCCCTCCCTGGCCCCGAAGAACATGTCAGGTCGCCGGCCTATCCCCTCGAGGGCGACCCATGCCTCCAGCCCCACGGCCGCAACCACCTGCACCTGCCCCGCCACCTCCTTCAGGAGGTCCCGCTTCACCCTCCGGGACCCGCCCCGTTCGATCCTGGGCACCTTGCAGACGTGGATGGTCCCCTCGTGGTGCTCAATGATCCCGTTTAACCTGGCCACCCCCACGTCCTCGCGGGCGCGGGCGTCCATGGTGGCCGTTCCCATGGCGCTCCGTTGCCCCGGGCTCGCGTAGAGCCAGCCGTTCTCCATGTACACCCCCACCTGGTCCCCCTTCTTCAGGTTCTCGGCGGCGAGGGCGGTCCAGACCGAGACCTGGTGGATGATGTCCCTGCGTATGTGCCGGGCATAGGTCTCCAAAACCTCGGCATGGTTGACCACCCACTCGATGCCGGCGCGGGTCACCTCGTAGCGTCCCCTCCCCTGGGCGCTCACCATGCCCCCCTCGACGAGCTCCCGGATGTACTCCGAGACCGCCTGGGGGGTCACCCCGAGCTTCCCGGCGATCTCCTGCTGCCGGATGGCCGGCTGGTTCTCGGCTATCTCGACGAGGATCTGGAAGCGGGTGGCCTCGCTCTTGGAACGGAGGATGGTGGTGAGAGGATCATCGCTTCCCATGATCCAAAAGCACCATGCCCTGGCCCTTCACATCCAGCCTGGGGATCCTCTTCGCGAGCCCCTTGATGACAACCTGGGAGACATTGTACTTCCGGGCAATATCATTGATGGAGGTATTCCCTTGTTTGATCTCCTCCTCGATCTGGTCGACAAGGTCCCTCACCTTCTCGTCGTTTGACAGGGCCACATGGATCAGGTCGCCCAGGTCGGTCATGTTGCACTGGAAGTTCGCCCTGAAGCGGCTGTAGATGGTGCGGTACTCCTTCAAGGGGTTCTTGCCGGGCGGGGGGGTCCGCCACTTCTCCTCGATGAGGTTTCCCTTCTTCAGGATAGCAAGGCATTCGCCCACGGAGTCATGGCCGGCCAGCTTGGCGAGCTCCTCCTCGGTCATCCAGGCCCTGGTCAGGTGCTCGTAGATCTCCTTGTACTGGTCGTTGTTGAAGGTGACAAAGAGGGAGACCATCTCGATGGGATCGTTCACGATCCTGATATGGCTGGTCAAAGCGCAAAACCCATTTATATATGGTCTCGAAACTCAATAAAGATTTTCAGAATACCTCATGCGTGACCGGGGGAGGATCCTTGTCAGGGGCATCGTCCAGGGGGTGGGCTTCCGGCCTTTCGTGTACGCCCGGGCCCGTGCCCTTGGTATCCGGGGGACTGTGAAGAACACCGGAAGCCAGGTGGAGATCGATGCATGGGGGAGCCGGTTCGAGGATTTCCTGGAGGATGTCTCACGGGGCCCTCCCCTCTCCAGGATCGATTCGGTCGGGGTCCTCCCCCTCCAGGGCTCCCCGCCGCCCGGTTTCGAGATCCTCGTCTCATCCACCGGCACCCTGTCAGGGATGATCCCTCCTGATGTCGCGATATGCGGCGAGTGCGTGGAGGATATCTTCGATGAGAATAGCCGATACAGGGGCTATTTCGCCACCTCGTGCGTGAACTGCGGGCCTCGGTACAGCATCATCGGATCCCTTCCCTATGACCGGGAGCGGACCTCCATGGCATCCTTCCCGATGTGCCCGGAGTGCGGGCGGGAGTACACAGACCCCGCGTGCCGCCGCCACCATGCCCAGACCATCGCGTGCCCGGCCTGTGGCCCCCGGCTCGCCCTGATGGATTCGGATGGCCGGGCCGTGGAGACGGCTGATCTGGTCAGGGAGGCGGCATCCCTCCTGGACGCAGGCTCGATCCTTGCCATCCGTGGTATCGGGGGGTTCCACATCGCATGCACGGAGCCCGTGGCGAGGGAACTGAAGGTACGCCTGGGCAGGACAGAGCAGCCTTTCGCCATCATGGTGAGAGAGGAGGTCCTTGACAGGATGGTTCTCGTCCGCGAGGAGGATAGGGATCTGCTCCGGAGCGAGGTCCACCCCATCGCCGTTCTTGTGAAACAGGACCTTACCGCCCACACCGAGATCTCGAACCTCCACACCATCGGCTGCATGCTCCCCTATGCCCCGCTCCACCACCTCCTCTTCTCCCGGCTCAAAGCCCCGCTCCTGATCATGACCTCGGCGAATATGCCGGGCTACCCGATGATCACCGAGATCGATACCGCGGTTGCGAAGCTCAGGGGGCAGGTGGACTACTACCTCACGCATGACCGCCAGATCCTGAACCGGTGCGACGACTCGGTGGTCAGGGACGGCTTCATCATCCGCCTCTCCCGGGGGATCGCCCCGAAACGCACCCGGATCGATCTCGGCCCGCCCTGCATCCTCGGGGTTGGGCCCGAGCTGAACAGCAACATCACCATCTATAAGGACGGTTATGCCATTACCTCCCCCCACGTGGGCCATGTGAGGAACCCCCCGACCCTCGCCTACCTGGAGGAGACAGCCGAGCGCATCCGGAGCTGGCTCGGGGCGAGGTACGATCTCATCGCCCACGACCTCCACCCCTCCTTTCTCTCCACCGGCTACGCGAGGGCGCTCGCCGAAGAGACCGGTGCCGAGCTCATCCCGGTCCAGCACCACCGTGCCCACATCGCTGCAACCACCCTTGAGCCCTGCATCGGGATCACCATCGATGGGGTTGGCTATGGTGACGACGGGAGGGTCTGGGGGGGCGAGGTCTTTGCCGGAGAGGTGCCCCACCTTTCCAGGGTCGGGCACCTTGAGGAGGTGCCGATGCCGGGCGGCGACCTCGCCACACGCTTCCCGGACAGGATGCTCTACGGGATCCTCCCTGAAGAGAGGACCCTCGGTATCCTCAGGGAACGGGGCTGGACTGATGTCCAGGCAGGTGTCCTCGCCCGGCAGGTGGAGAGGGGGGTGAACGTGGCCTGGACATCGAGCACCGGCCGGGTCCTCGATGCGGTGGCGGCCCTCCTAGGGATATGCCGGGAACGGACCTATGACGGCGAGCCAGCCATGCGCCTGGAATCCGCTGCATACTGCGGAACCCCGTTCGAATGGCCCCTGGAGTTCGTCCAGAAGCCGGGAGCTGAGGTCCTCTCAACGAGAACCCTCGTGCGAAACACCCTGGACGAGTACCTGAAGGCAACGAGATCCGGCGAGAGCGGCGAGAGAAAGGCAGTCGCCGATATTGCCTCCTCTCTCCAGTACAACCTTGCGCGGGGCATCGCCCACCTCGCCATTCATGCCGCCCATGATACTGGTCTCACCCGTGTCGCCCTCTCAGGTGGTGTGGCCTACAATGCTGCCATCAGGGAGACCATCCGGAAGGAGGTGGAGGCCGCGGGTCTCTCATTCCTCATGAACCGCGACTACCCCCTGGGTGACGGGTGCATCTCGTACGGGCAGTGCATCTGGGCGGGAATGCAGGCAAAGAGCATCTGAAGAGTTACTTCCGAGTTTCTGAGGGGAATAGGGCGGGAATTGTTCCCACGAGTCAATGCCTTTTATTCGCTATTGTACAGGGATAACGCTAGAAAAGGGTGCTGATTCGGGAAGGCCCGTTGAAAAGGAATGAATTATCAGGCCTTCTTGGCCGAGGTGTTCATCCCAAGGAGGGAATAGATGAGGCACGTACCGAGGATCCCTGTGACTATCAGGATGAGGCCGATAAGGTAGACAATACCCTTGGGAATTCCGTGCAACCATCCCCAGCCAAGAAATATGAGGATGAGACCAAGGATGATGCGGACGATCCTGTCAGCTGTCCCGACATTCTTCTCTCCAAATTTCATACACGTCACCTTCATGCAGTTTCCTCCATTATCCATAAAAAGGGTATCGATTTCATTCTAACGAAGATAATCCCGGTACCAGCGAATTGTGTCCCTTTTCTCGAGCATTGGGAAGAAAAAGGTTCATGGAAGGTTCCATCTCGGTATCCGCATGATCCGGTCCATCAGATTTCTGCACATCTCCTAAACTTTGATATAGCTGGAGGATGGAAAAAAGGGAATCTTCGATATATATGGTACCACAGGATAATCCAATCCATATCATCCAGCGAGGTTTCCCATGGAAGGCCCCGGCGTCCGTACCATCGCAGACCGACTCGCCCCCCTGATCGGGAAGAAGGTCATCTCCATCGAGGGGAAGAGCCGCTTTCCCCTGGAGCGTATTATTGGCACGGAGGTCACCCGGATTTACCCCGTCGGGAAGCTCCTCTTCCTCGAAATCCCTCCATGCACCCTCCGGGTCCACTTCCTCATGTGGGGGAGGTACCGGCTTAATGGGGAGATCCCGGGGAAGGTGCCGAAGCTCACCATTACCTTTCATGATGGCTCTGTACTCCGGTTCTACGCCTCAGCTATCGCCCTGGTCGATAACATCGAGGTGGAGCGGCTCTATGACTCCTCTCTCGATCCCATGGATGATGCCTGGGATCCGGACCGGGCGGTCCGGCTCGTACGAGGGAAGGGCATGGAATGGATCTGTGACAGCCTTATGGACCAGGAGATACTTCCAGGTGTCGGGAATATCGTCAAGAACGAGACCCTCTTCGCCGCCAGGGTGCATCCTGAAAGCCATTCCAGGTGCATCCCCAAGGGTATACTCAAGAACCTCCTTATCGCAGTTCGGGAGTTCTCGTTTTCCTGGTATCAATGCGACCGGGAAGGAAGGAGGATCGATCCCCTCCTGAAGATCTACCGGAAAAAGGTCTGCCTGGAGTGTGGCGGAAGGGTGGAATCCGGAAGGATCGGCTCCCTGGAACGCATCTCATTCTGGTGCCCGGCGTGCCAGGTGAAGTACGATGCTGAGCCCTGCATCTGACGCTTGAATAAAAGAATGATGAGACCTGATCCCGGCCATTTATCGCTATCTTAAAGTCCCTCCCTTCCCCCACCGTACCCGGGAGGTTTCCATGGAAGACAGGAGTGCGGGGCGCATCGCCCTTTTCATCGCGGTCCTTGCCGGTTTCCTTGCGCCTTTCGACATCTCAGCCGTGAACATCGCCCTCCCGACCATTGGGGCCGAGTTCTCCCTGGACGCCGTTTCACTCTCCTAGATCACCACGGCCTACCTCCTCTCCTCGGCCCTCTTTCTCGTCCCCTTTGGGAGGATCGCCGATATCGTGGGAAGGAAGAGGGTCTTCACCCTCGGGCTCTCCCTCTTCGTTGCGGCATCCTTCTTCATGGCCTTCACCGTCACGCCCGTCACGATCGTACCCCTCCGAGTAATCCAGGGGATGGGTGGCGCCCTGATCTACGGCACGGCAGTGGCCATCCTCACGGCGGTCACTCCAATGCAGGATCGCGGGAAGGCCCTCGGCATCTACACCACCTCGGTCTACCTTGGGCTCTCCCTCGGGCCGTTCCTTGGCGGGTTCATGACCGGCCAGTTCGGGTGGCGGTCCATCTTCCTCGTGAATGTCCCCATCGGCCTCTTCACCCTCGGGCTGATCCGCTGGAGGCTCCATGGGGAGTGGGCAGATGCACGGGGCGAGAGATTCGACACCTTCGGGGCTTTCCTCTTCGGCCTCTCCCTCGTCACCGTCATGCTTGGCTTCACCTGGCTTCCGGGGACGCCGGGCCTGCTCATGATCCTCCTTGGTATCATCCTTCTTGCAGGGTTTGCGCAGTGGGAGCGGCGCACGCGGCACCCGCTCCTGGACGTGGGCCTCTTCACGGGGAACCGGGTCTTTGCCCTCTCCAACCTCGCGGCCCTCATCAACTACAGTGCCACCTTCGCCATTACCTTCTTCCTCTCCTTCTACCTCCAGTCCATCCGGGGCTTCTCCCCATTCATGGCAGGGGCGATCCTCGTCACCCAGCCCCTTCTCCAGGCGATCTTCTCTTCGCCGGCGGGTCGCCTTTCGGACCGGATGGAGCCCGGGAAGGTTGCCTCGGCAGGGATGGGCCTCTGCGCCGTCGGCCTCCTCTTCCTCGCGTTCATCCGTGAGGATACATCCCTCCTCTTCATCCTCGTGGCCCTCGCCCTCCTCGGCACGGGCTTTGCCCTCTTCTCCTCCCCGAACACGAATGCCGTGATGTCCTCGGTGGAGAAGAAGTGCTACGGGGTCGCCTCGGGGACCCTCGGGACCATGCGCCTCGTGGGGCAGATGCTCTCCATGGGGATGGCCATGACCCTCTTTGCCGTCTACATCGGGCAGGTGGAGATCGGGCCGGCAAACTACCCGGGCCTCCTTTCGGCCATCCAAGCCGGGTTCCTCATCTTCACCATTCTCTGTGTAGCAGGGATCTACCCCTCCCTCGCCAGGGGGAGGATGCGAGACGGGGAGAAAGCGACCTGCAGGATATCCTGACGGCGGACTTATTCTGAACCTTCAACGATAGCCGTGAACCCGAGGGGATCTTCCCAGCCGATCCTGAGGCTGGCATTGGCGAGGATATCTCCCGTCGAAGCCTCTGCTACGGTCAGGGTCACATTCACCGGCCGCCTCTCCTTTTCGCCGTGCTCGGAGAAGTAGGACCAGTAGACCGGTTCCACGGTTCCCGTGTACTTCGCCCCAAGCTCGGTGACCTTGTAATCAGGTGGCCCCCAGCGGTAGAAGCTGCCAAAAGGCGTCGCCCAGGTGAATTGTGCATCCGGAGGGATGATCCCGGAGGTGTTCACCGGTTCCAGCCTGATACCGATGGTGGAGGACATGGCGGGGTTGTAGCGGGGAGGGCTGGCATTGATCTGGATGGAGAGGGGAGCGGCTAAGGATAGGGTGGGCGAAACGGCCGGCCATGGAGGGGATTCAGGAGCACCGGGGGTGAGGCAACCGCTGGCGATGCCCACCAGAAACGCGAGGGCAACGAGATGAAGGATCCTTTCCGACATGAGATAGTCACTGGAGGGTCGCATGGGGAGAAAGAAAAAGATGCCGATGGACGGATCAGTGGCGAACGCTCTCGGGGCTTCGCTCCCGCCGCTCCGGCACTCCCTGAATTGTGATAGGTCAGTTACGCTGAAACTCCGGGATAGGGAGATACCCGGGAACGGGGGGTGTTGCCCGTGCGGCGGGGGGGCGGGTGAGCCCTCCCGAGAGCACCCAGTAAAAGGAAGATGCGGGATATAGGACTCTGTCATTTAGCTTTCCGTACGATAGGTGGACGCTCTCGGGGGCTTCGCCCTTGCTGCTCCAGTCCCCCCAAAATGCGAAACCTCCTGGATCTGGAGATACCCAAGAACGGGGGGGTTGCCCGTGCGGCGGGGGGGCGGGTGAGCCCCCCGAGAGCACCCAGTAAAAAGGAGGTGCGGATATTCAAGCGCAACCTGTTATTTGCCTTTACGTCCGATATGTGGACGCTCTTGGGGGCTTCGCCCCCGCCGCTCTTGAATCCCCCGAATTGCGATAACCCTTACGGGGGGGTTTCCAGAAGAGACGCGGGACGGAATCAAGGAAGAGAAATGTTGAAGAAAAAAAGAGGGTGATCTCACCCGAACAGCGCCCCGAGCCCGGCCATCGCGGACTCTTCCTCCTGCTTCTTGTCCTCCTTCTTCTCCTCCGGTGCCGCTGCCGCTGCGGCAGGGGCGGCCGCCGCGACCGGTGCGGCGGCCACCGGTGCGACCGCGGCCTTCGCGATGGCATCGGCGATGTTCACGCCCTCGAGTGCGGCGATGAGGGCCTTCACCCGGGAGTCGTCCGCCGCAACACCCGCGGCGGAGAGAACGGTCTTCACGCTTGCTTCGTCAACCTTCTTTCCTGCATGGTGCAGGAGCAGTGCAGCATAAATATACTCCATGTCAGTTCACCTTTTTTCGTCTGAGATTATCCTTATTTTCCACCTACGATTCCTTTCAGGGTCTTTGCCTCGCGGGAGGCCCGGGCGATGATGGCGTCCATCGCGTCTTTCTCGTAGACGCTTGCCTCAACGGCCAGGTTCCTTGCCTCGGAGAAGGCCTTCCCGATGATCGCGGCGACCGTGACCTTCGTCGGATACCCGGCGTCGAGCGAGAGGCTGAATGCCTGGCGTGTGGCAAGGGCGATGTCCCGCCGATATGCCTCGTCGTCGATGGCGAGGCTCTCGGGCCGGAAGATGGTCTTCTCGTAGAAGGCCGCCTGGAGCCGGAGTCCCACGTCCATGGGCTTGATCTCAAGCTTCGAGAGGATGTCGGCGACCTTCTTCGAGATCACCGCTCCCTTCTTCACGACGACCTTCGTGTCCCGGATCCTCACCTTGCCGGCGTCGATGACGGCAGGGATCCCCGCCTGCTGGAGCTCGCCGACGACAGGGCCCGGCTTGAAGTTCGTGGGCCCCTTTGAGACGACGATATCATCGGGGGCGACCTCGCCCGCCTTCGCGGCCATCTTCGTCTTCGTCTTTTCAAGCGTCCTGAAGAGGGAGAAGGGGTTCTGGTTCGTGAAGATGAGGGCACTCTGGCCTTCGATGAACTTCTCGAGGTCCGCGTAGTCGCCGCCCAGTTCTGCGAAGGCATGCTCGATGAGGGTGTTCCTCGTCATGCGGAGCACCGCCTTCCCGTGGAGATCCCTCCGGATCCCCTGGAGCTGGGCCGCGGGGATACCGTGGACGTCCACGAGCGAGATCACCGCATAGTCCTTCGCCCAGACCTTGATCTTCTCCACCTCGTCCCGCTTCCACTTGGGGAGGTGGTGCGTGTACAGAGCCATCTCACACCAGCCTCACTGCAGGCCCCATGGTGGTCTTCACGAAGACCGAGCGGACATTCAGGTGCCCCTGCTCGAGGACGGACTCGATCCTCTTCATCACCGTGTCGATATTCTCGGCGATCAGGTTCGGGTCCATCTCGGTGGAACCCACCTTCGCGTGGAAGGTGGTCCGGTCCTTGGTCCGGATCTTTACCGACGAGCGGAGCCGGTCGACCATCGGGCGGATGTCGGTCCCGGGCTGCACGGGGATGGGCATACGCCCCCGCGGGCCGAGCCTGGGCCCGAGGTACCTCCCCACCTGGGACATGATTGATGTCTCTGCAATGAAGAAGCGGTACTCGCCCGCGATCTTCCGCGCCTCGCGGGGGGCGCCTCCCAGGCGCTCGATCTCCTCAGAAGAGAGGATCAGGTCCACCTTGGCGTCCTTTGCCTTTGCCGTGATGTCCCCCTTCCCGAGCACGGCGATCTTCACTCCCCCGAGCTGGTGGGGGAGGAGGATCGTCTCGTCGATCCGGTTCTTGGGCTGGGACAGGTCGATGTTCTTTAAGTTCACCGTAATGTCCACGCTCTCCCGGAACTTCCGCTTCGGGGCGCTCTCTATGGCCGTCTTCACGGTAGATACGATCTTTTCCTTCTCAACCATCTGATACCTCCATAGTCCTCGACCTCGTGCGATCTCCTATGGTCAGTCTCCTTCACGCTAGGCGCTCATCGAACTCGCCCGCATCGATGGCTGCAAGGAGCTCCTTCGGCTTCCGCCCCTCCACGGTGACTCCCATGGAGACGCAGGTGCCGATGACCTCCTTGACACAGCTCTTCGTCGTATACGAGAGCATGTCGCCAGACTTCATGCGGGCGATCCGGATGGCCGCCTCGAGCGGCAGGTTGCCCACCAGCTGGGTGCTGGGCTGGGCAGACCCCTTCTCGATCCCGACCTCCTTCTTGATGAGGGCGGTGGTCGGTGGGGTCCCCACGGTCACCGTGAACTGCTTCTTGTCGTCGACCTCGATCTTGACCGGAACCTGCATCCCGTTATAGTCTGCAGTCTTCCGGTTGATCTCGTCCACGACCGCCTTCACGTTGATACCAAGGGGGCCTAAAGAGGGCCCTAATGGTTGGCCGGGGGTTGCCCTGCCGCCGGGTACCAGTACCTCGACGATCTCTCCCATGTCGTTCCACCAGGCGTGACCCTGAAGGGTTCACCGCTTGGGTTATATAAGGTCGTGCCGATGGGTTAAAAAAGTATCAATTGGGTCACGGGGAGGCCCTCACCGGTCCTCCACCTTCTCCACGACCCGGACATGGTCGCCCCGCACCGTGATGGGGATGGGGACAACGGACTCGTAGAGCTCGACGGTGATCTCCTCCTTCCCCATGTCCACCCTCTTCACGACGGCCTTCTCCCCCTTGAAGGGGCCGGCGATGAGCTCGACGATGGTCCCCTCGTCGATCCCGCTCACCACGGGCTTCGGGACCAGGAAGTGGGCGACCTCCTCGAGCTTCGTCTCCCCCTTCACCACCGCGCGCGCATGGGGGATCATCTCGACCAGCTGCTCGATCCGCGCATGGCTCTCCGGGGTCTCCACGAGCACATAGCCGCGGAGCTCGTCGGGCACGATGATCGCGACGACCTTGATGTCGGTCTGGGTCTCCACCGCCTTCTTGATGCTGTCGGCCACCGCCCGCTCCTGCTTGGCCGTGGTCTTGATCGCAAAGATGCGGTTCCCCGCTGTCGCGGGGTTCGCCATCGTCGCGGGAGTCTCCGGGGGCTTTACCTCGTCGGTCATGGAACCTCGTTTAGTGCGGGAGGGCGCTCATAGACGAGAGGATCAGGAAGCCGATGAGCCCGATGAGGAGGATCCCCGCGGCTGCGACTATGGCGATCTTCTGGAATTCATCCCGGGTGGGGGTCCGCGCGAGCTTGATGACGCGCCAGTATTTGTGGAAGAGCTCTTCCTCGATCTTGAAAGCCATCTCCTTCCTCACTTCATGAAGTCTATCTCGAAATGCTTGGCAACCCTGCGGGGCGCCTCCTTCTCGGATCTCCCGTAGATCTGGGGCGAATGGACGCCGGTGACCACGAGCATGGTCCTCATCCGGTGCTGCATGGTCGGGTCCACCATAGCCCCCCAGATGATCCGTGCGTTCGGGTCCACGCGGTCGAAGACCTCCTGGACGACCCCCTCGGCCTCGGCGATGGTCATGTCGGGGCCTCCCACCACGTTCACCAGGGCTGCGGTGGCGCCCGAGATGTCCACGTCAAGGAGCGGAGACCGGAGCGCCTTCTTCACGGAATCGGCGGCCTTGTCCTCGGCATCGCTCTCGCCCATCCCGATCATGGCGACCCCGCCCCGCTCCATGACGGTCCGGACATCGGCGAAGTCCAGGTTCACGAGGCCGGGCAGGGTGATGAGCTCGGTGATCCCCTTTACGGCCCGCATGAGCACCTCGTCCGCAACCTTGAAGGCGGCATAGAGCGGGAGCCTGGGGACGACCTCGAGGAGCCGGTCGTTCGGGACCACGATCACGGTGTCTGCGATGTCCCGGAGCCGCTCGAGGCCCGCTTCGGCGTTCTCGCGCCGGATGGACCCCTCGGCGGTGAAGGGCAGGGTGACGATCGCGATGGTCAGGGCCCCCTGCTCGCGGGCGGCTTTGGCCACGACGGGTGCTGCCCCCGTACCGGTCCCGCCACCGAGGCCGGTGGTGAGAAAGACCATGTCGCAGCCCGCGACCGCCTTCTTGATCGCCTCGATCGCCTCGACGGCTGCCTCCTCCCCCACCTGGGGGATGGACCCGGCGCCGAGCCCCCTCGTCCGCTGCCGGCCGAGGAGGATCCGGTACTGGGCCTGGGTACGGATGAGGTGCTGGGCATCCGTGTTCATGGCGATGAGCCGTGCGCCATGGATCCCCTCCTCCATGATGCGGGTGATGGTATTGGACCCGCTCCCGCCGCAGCCGATGACCGCGATCTCGGTCCGCAGCTGGGAGAGAACCTCCTCGAGCTCCTTATCAGACTGGGGGGCGGCTATCGGCGCAATAGGCGGCTGTGCGGTGGCCGCCATTGCCTTCTGCTCCTCCTGCCCCCTCTCCAACGCCTCATCGATCACGGACTTCATAGGTACAACTCCAACCCCGGGATGTGGATCTCTGTAATTCTGGCTGTCTGGACCATGGACGGGGTGATGACCCTCCCGTCGAGATCGATCTCCTCGCCTGCTGACAACCTGCCAAAGAGCGGTCCCTTCGGGACCCCGAGAGCACATGCTTTCCCGGGGTCGAAGCGGAACCTCCTGATGATCAGGCGATCACCTTCAACAGCCGCATCCTGACGTTCAATAATGATTTTCACACACAGGTTTATTAAGTCATGGATGACGACGGCCTTCAGCTTCTCATCCGTAATGAAGAGGGGGAGGACCCCCTTCCCGCCACCCGAGAGGTGGACGACCTGCATGGCTTCCAGCCCGGCGATGACCCCCTTCTCATCAGCCCTCACGGCCTCGGCGATGAGAGCCAAATTCATTTCGACGAGGACGGGTCTCCCGATGGTGGTGAGCCCGTGGGGGTGGCAGCGGGCATCGGGGTGTGCCCTCTCAGCGAGGGTCCGGACCGCCAGGTAGGAGGACCATTCCATATCCCCCAGCGAGAGGATCTCTCCTTCAGTGAGGACCGGAAGCCCGAGGTCCCCGAGGATCCCGTCGATCCGTGAGAGGGCATAGGGATCGAGGGCCTTCCTGTCGATATACGCGGCGACCGCCCGGGTCCGGTCCCGCATCATGGCGACCATCTCCTCATCGAGGACCCCGACCTCCCGGCTGTGGGCAATGTGCCCGAAGGCGCCCCGTGACGTGCAGGCGATCTCCGTCTGGCGGGCGGCGTAGTGGTTTCCCCCGAACCCGACGAGATGGATGACGTTGCCCGGCCTCGCCGCGAAGATACCCTCCGCGGCGGCACTGCCGGCACGGGGGTCCGCCCATTCCGAAGCCGTGGATCCGATCTCCACGAAGAAGGACGGGGTCCCGAGCTCCGTGGGGCCGTGGTGGGTCACCTCGTAGGAGACGGCATATCCAGGGGGTGCCCTGTGGCGGAGTTCCCGGAGAATTGCCTGCATAAAGGAAGGGCATGCCGGCGGGAGAGAGCGGGGCTTCCCGCCAAGTTCGGCGCCTGCCAGGTTACCGGTTACATGGACGGTGAGAACAGGGGAGGGCTCCCTGCTCGTATGCCGCGATATGAAGATGATGAGGTCGGAGGGGTAATCCCGGTCGATCCCATCGGCGTGGATGAGCCGGCCTTCCACCTCGTGGAACCTGAATGAGGGGCCGCTCCCACCGGCCTCCTCCCTGCCAGAGCCCCGGGCCTGGATGAGCTCCTCCATATGGCGGCGGATGTTCCTTCCCGCTTCGTCCTGGGCAGAGTTGATGACGGCTACCCGAAGGTCTCCCTGGTTCATCGATGGTAAACACTATGTTGCAGGAAAGGAATTATTGTTACCATGGACGATGCCCTCATCAAAAAAGCGTTCGACGAATCAGGGGTCGTGAGCGATCTGCCCTGCCCGAAGGCCTTTGAGATCTCCGAGAAGTACGGTATCCCCAAGCTGGAGATCGCCCGGTACTGCAACAGGCACAAGATCAAGATCAGGAAGTGCCAGCTGGGCTGCTTTGGATGAGCTTCTTTCTCAGGGTGGTCACTCTCGAGGAAGCAGTCAGGGTGATCCGGGATATCGCTCCTGCCCCCTGTGAAGAAGAGACCCCCCTCGACGAGGCACTCCGCCGTGTCCTCGCCCGGGATGCGTTTGCCGCAGAGGACATACCGGGTTTCGCCCGCACGACCGTGGACGGTTACGCAGTCCGGGCTGCGGATACGGTGGGGGCTGGCGAGGCGATCCCTGCTATCCTGCGGCTGACGGGGGAGGTCTCCATGGGAACAGAACCGGGCCGTCCCCTTGGGAGAGGAGAGGTGATCTACCTCCCCACCGGCGCCATGCTTCCGTCCGGTGCGGATGCTGCCGTGATGATCGAGTATACCGAACGGATCGGGGTCGAGATCCTGGTGAAGAGACCCGTAGCCCCCGGGGAGAATGTCATCCTTGCAGGGGAGGACTTCCCGAAGGGGGCTCTCATCCTCCCGAACGGGACACACCTTTCGCCCCGGGATATCGGGATACTCGCCGCCGCCGGTTATGACAGGATCACGGTCCACCGGAGGCCGGTCGTGGGGATCATCTCCACAGGGAACGAGCTCGTACCCGTCGATGCAACCCCGGGCCCAGGGCAGGTGAGGGACGCGAACGGCCCCATGTGCGCCGCTTTCGTAGAAGAGGCGGGGTGCAGCCCCCGGCTCTATGGGATTGCCAGTGATGACAGGGGTGCACTCATCGGGGTGCTGGACAGGGCGATTGGTGATTGCGATGCGATCCTCATCTCGGGAGGCTCTTCCAAAGACGTGCGGGACATGGCGGCATCGGTCATAGCAGAGAAGGGCGAGGTACTTGTCCACGGGATCGGGATCGCGCCCGGGAAGCCCACCATCATCGGGTTGGTAGGAGGGAGACCGGTCATCGGCCTCCCCGGGCATCCCGCCTCGGCGTATGTCATCCTCCATACCCTTGCAGGGCCCCTCTTCTCGGCGATGTCCGGGTCCCCCAGACCGGAGAGAAGGGTCTCCGCGGTCCTCGCCGAGAATATCCCCTCCCAGAAGGGGAAGGTTGAGTTCGTCCGGGTCCGGATCGAGGGTGGCAGGGCTGTCCCGTGCTTCGGGAAGAGCGGCCTCCTCAACACATTCGCCGGCAGCGATGGCCTCGTCCAGTTGCCCGCCGAGAGGGAAGGGTTCGAGGCCGGCGAGACCGTGGAGGTGATCCTCTGGTGAAGAGATACCTCTCCCTCACCTCCCTTGCTGAGGCCCGTGAGATCCTTAACCGTTCCTTCACGTTCACCCCTTCCACCGAGCGGATCCCTGTTGCCACAGCCACCGGGAGGGTGACGGCATCCCCGATATCTGCCCGGTTCTCAGTTCCCGGAGCCCATCTTGCGGCAATGGACGGGATCGCGGTCCTCGCCGAAGAGACCTTCGGGGCAAGCGAGCAGCGGCCGGTCACCCTGCGGGGGGCAGTACGGGTGAACACCGGGAACCTCCTCCCTCCCGACGCCGACTCGGTCATCATGATCGAAGATGTCAGGATCGATGGTGACCGGTTCACCATCCGTAAGCCGGCAGCCCCATGGCAGCATGTCCGGCCCGTTGGAGAGGACATCGGAGAGACTGAGATGATCCTCCCCTCCCGACACCTCATCCGCCCCCACGAGATCGGAGCGCTTGCAGCCTACGGCATCGCGGAGGTGGATGTCCTCACCGTGACAGTGGGTCTCATTCCCACGGGGAGCGAACTCGTGCCTCCCGGGCAGAAACCGGGCCCGGGCCAGGTCGTAGAGTCAAACACCGTCATGGCCGCGGCATGGCTTGGGGTGATGGGGGCACGCTGCACGCGTTATCCCCTGACCCCGGATGACCCCGGCTTCATCCGATCCCGGCTGGGGCAGGCGGCGGATGAAAACGATCTCGTGATCATCTCTGCCGGGTCCTCGGCCGGCACGAAAGACTACACCGCCGATGTCATCGCCGATCTTGGAGAGGTCCTCCTCCACGGCGTGGCCATGAAGCCCGGAAAGCCGGTCATCCTCGGGAGGATCCGGGGGAAGCCGGTCATTGGCCTGCCCGGTTACCCCCTCTCGGCCGTCACGGTCCTCAGGGAGGTAGTAACCCCGCTTCTCGCCCGGTTCGGGCTTCCTCATGAACCCGAAACTTCCGTGCCTGCAATCCTCGCCTCCACCCTCGCCTCCGAGCTCGGTGTCGAGGAGTTTGTCTTCCTCTCCGTCGGGAAGATCCAGGGCCGCTGGGTGGCGGTGCCCCACGGGCGGGGTGCCGGGGTCCAGATGAGCGGGGTGCGGGCCAATGCATACCTCGCCATTGATGCAGACCGTGAGGGGGTGGAGGCCGGGGAGGAGGTGCAGGCTCATCTCACGGTGCCGGTCCAGGAAGCCGGGAGCGCCCTCATCCTGACGGGAAGCCATGACCCTGCCCTCGATCTCCTGGCAGACCAGCTGGCAAAGGCCGGGGTCGAACTCCACAGCGCCCACCAGGGCTCCATGGGGGGGCTCATCGCCCTGAAGAAGAGGGTCTGCCATGGGGCACCGATGCACCTCCTCGCTGACGACGGGACATATAACATCCCGTACCTCGTCCGTCACCTGCCGGGAGAGGATCTGGTCATCTTCAGCCTGGCAGGGAGGGAGCAGGGGATCATCTCCCGGGGGAACCTGGCCCTCGAGGACCTCCCGAAGGTCCGGTTCATCAACCGCCAGAAGGGATCCGGCACCCGGATCCTCCTCGACCACCTCCTCTCGACGAAGGGGATCCCCCCGGATTCCATCGCCGGTTACGACAGGGAGCTGACCACCCACCTCGCGGTCGCCCTTGCCGTGAAGACCGGCGAGGCGGACGCGGGCCTTGGGGTGTTCTCCGCCGCAAAAGCATTCAACCTCTCCTTCGTTCCGGTGGCACGGGAGCCCTACGAGCTCGTTTTCCACGCCGGGACCTGGGAGGACCCCCGGGTGAAAGCCCTCGCATCTGCGGTCACCTCGCCTTCGTTCAGGGAGGGCCTGGAGGCCCTCGGGGGCTATGACGTCAGCCTGACCGGCGGGCTGCGGCGACTGCCCTGAGGACCGCCTCCTCCGGCGTGCTGCACCTTATCACCCCCTCGATCTCCCAGGAGCGGAACCCGAAGACCTCTTTTCCCGCCTTGAGCGCGATCGCGATCTCCGAGAGGGTCCCGTAGTCTCCCCCGATCGCCACCACCGCGTCGGCTGACTCGACGAGGATGACATTCCTCGCATACCCCATGCCGGTCCTCACCGCAACGTCCAGGTAGGGATTCCCCTTACCCCTGTCCGGGAGGATGCCGATGGTCATCCCGCCCATCTCCTTCGCTCCCTTGCAGGCCGCCTCCATCACCCCTCCCCTTCCGCCGCAGCAGAGGACAGCGTGGTCTGCGGCGATCAGGCGTCCCGCCGTCTCCGCCGCCTCGTACTCCTCGTCCGTGCACTCCTCCTTCCCGATGACCGCGATCTGCATGCGCTTCACCCGTTCCACCGGAGGTATGGGGCCGGTGGATTTTAAAAAATGCTTTCTTATGGGAGATCCAACATGGTAGAGAATGACGGGTCG
>CAZKEV010000021.1:0-33941 GCA_964551875.1 uncultured Methanomicrobiales archaeon
CAGATGGTGACAATTATAACGAATTATATGACTGCGATGACAATAATGACCAAGTAAACCCGGCCGCCGTGGAGGTCTGTGATGGCAAAGACAATGATTGTGATGGTATTGTTGATGAATGCGCCCCTGGGGAGACATGTATTGGCGGCACATGCACGACAGCACCCAGCGTCCCCGAATTTCCCACGGTGGCGGTCCCCATAGGGATATTGGGAGCGTTTGCGATTGTGGTGCTCGTTGCAGGGAAGAAACTGATCTAATCACTTTTTAAAATCCGGGTAGGATAGAAGGACAACTTCAGCCATTCTTGGATTCTGCGAGAAAAATGTATTGGGGATATGTCCAGGTGATCTCTCCTACTTCTTCTCCCTGATGACCCCGGCCTGCACCCACCAGTCGTACTCGTGGGCCCACCGGTCCTTATTGGCGGCCACGAGCTGGCAGAAGTAATCCCGCCGGGCCGAGAGGACAGCCTCCTGATCCGGGTAGGAGCGCTTCGTGCGGATGGCATCGGCGAGATCCCTCCCCAGCTCATAGGCCTTCTTTTCGGCGGGAAGTATTGCGTCGGGGTTCCCCCGGAATGCCACCCCTACCCCGCCGACGATCTGCGAACCGAGAGAGGTGAGGACCCGGTTCATGTACCCGACCACCTCCATCTCGTTCGACCCGCCCGCGGTGCAGACCGAGCACCCGTATTTCCCCGAGAACATCTGGCAGTGGATGGCGTCCGCCATCCGGTCGAAGACGACCTTCATCTGGGCCGTGACCGAGTCGATGTAGTTCGGGGAGCCGAGGACGATCGCGTCGGCGCCAAGCATCCGGTCGAAGATCTCGGGGAAGTCGTCCGCCTGCGTGCACTCGCCCTTCGCATAACAGGTGCCGCACGCAGTGCAAAACCCGATCTCGTAGTCGCAGACGTCCAGGAGCTCCGTCTCGGCCCCCTCCAGCTCGGCCCCGTCCAGGACGGCGAGGACGAGCCGCAGCGTCTGGCTCTCCTTTCCCTTCGGGCTTGCGTTGATCCCGAGAACCTTCATGAGAGAACAATCCTCTGGAAGAGGAATCAGGATAGGGAGGTATTAAGGTGATGGGTGGACCCTGTCCGCCGACCCGCCCAGAACATACATTTCTGGCGCATCGATTCATTCAGGTTCAATTCTGAAGTTCATCGATGGAAATGTGAACCTTGGAGCCGGTACGTAGCCAGGGATTGCCGTAGGGACCCGGCCTGAAAAATGTTTATCAGGTTACGCACTGCCTGTTCTCCAGGGGGTTAAAACAGAACACAACATCCGGCTCCCAGACCCAGGTGATCTTCCCGAATGCAAGGGTCACGTCCTCCTGCTGTCCCAGGTTATCCTGGTCAGCATTCAGGGCATCGTAGTACTGGTGATCCCCTGTGATGATCACATCAGAGAGCTGGAGGAGATACGAGGTCTTAAAGGAACCATCCTGGGCGAACCGGATCGTTGCACTCTCGATATGTTTGCCCATGACCGTATCAGCGAGGATCATCACTGATGCACGGTCCACGGGCTTGGTGATGGTGAGCGAGAGGGCCGCCCTGCCTGCACTGCCGCCCCCGCCTCCCGGCGTTCCTGAGGTCGTGACACCCTGCTGAAACCCGTATACGAGACAGGAATTCTCGTTGTTCTTCACATCGCTGCACCCCTCCGTCACCCCGGTGATGGAGAGGTATCCGATAGTGTTCTTGCCTCCTTTCGCTGCTGCAGAAGGTGCAGCAGAGAGGAATAGGGCCACGAGGATGATACCCGCGGTCCAGAACCATCGCTTTCGAGAAACCTTCATGGAATTTCCCCCGCTTTACGGGATGCATGAGGGTAAAATGCCGGGGTCTGATAATGCTATTGATCTCACTTTCCCGGATAAAAGAGGGGGGGATTTCCGGCCCGCATCAGCCTATTTTGATGTAGGACTTCGGGGGCTTCGTCACGCCGGGGGTTGTGGTTGGAGTGGGTGTTACACCGGGGGGTACAACCGATACGCCGTTCGCATCGGACAGGAGGATATTCAGCGTGTCGGTGTCAGAGTTGGAGTCGTATGCATCCGCATCGACGCGGATGGTGTAATACCCCTCTGCAAGGTTTTCAAGGGGTATGCTTGCGGTGTCAGAGGTGGTGACATTCGAGACCTGCTGTTTGGGCAGGTGGATCCATTGATTCGTGCCGTACGGGGCGATCATGATGTCTTCAGCGATGGGGTACATTCCATTGTACCCAAGGCTCCACTTCAGGTCTGCGCTCGTCTTTGAACCCGGGTTTGTTAATCCGAGACCCTGGATCTGGAGCGCCGCGCTGGTGAGCGATGTTGCAGAGTTGTTGGGGAGCGCTGTGATGTATATATCGGGGATGTTCAGGATCTGGCCCGAGGTGCCCTGCGTGTTGATCGACGAACCCGCCCCAAAGGCCTTGATGTTCCCCTCCTTAAGGATCTGTAGGGTGACGGTGGCCTGCCAGACCTCGCCCAGCCTGATGGTTCCGATGTTGAAGCTGATGTTTCTATCCTTGTTCCACTGTGGGGTCGAATTGAGAGTATTCGAGTAAAGTACGTAATTCTTGGTCGCGCCATCATTTGTGGTGTTCCAATAATCGACCTGGGTGGAACGTTTATTAATGTACTGGTAATTATACACCTGGTCTCCCGGAACAGAGACGTTGTTCACCACGATGTTCTGGAAGGAGAGGTTCATTGTGGTATTCACACCTGCTGTGTCCTTCAGGGTGCCTGCGATCTGGGTATAGATAACCCCGAGGTTGTCGGCTGTCGGAGTATAGTTGTACGTGCCGCCTGTCCCCTTAGCGATAAGAGTGAGGCTATCCGTACATCCGGTTGACATGGTCTCGGCAAAACCGATGGTGTAGATGGTGATGTTGTACTGCTTCGCGTACGCAGACATATTCTGCGACGGGACATCCAAGAAGATCCGGTGATTCTTGTCAAGGTTGCCGTAGTCCGTTTCATTCTTACTTGTTCCCTTACCTGCCGGCCGGGCCAGGGGATCCCCGTACCAGTTATATTCGCCATCCGACAGGAGAATAATGGCCTTCACGCTGGGATCCTTTGCATTCGTATGTGCAACTAATTCATCGATTGCGACCTTCAGTGCCAGTCGCGTGGGGGTTCCGCCATCGGGGACAATCCGGTCAATGGTGCTCAGCACAATCGAGAAGGGCATTCCGAGGTTGGCATCAAGGGTGGCATAACTGTTATAGCTCGTCGGATAGATGTAGGTATTGTTGATGTCAGATAGAGATATCTTCGAATACACACCAGGCCTTGAAATACTGCCGTTGAAACCGAAGGAGACGAGGCCAACAGAGTCACGGGACGGCGACATCTGGTTCACAAATAGCTTGGCAGCCTGCATCACTGAGTACGCCCTGTCAGGATCGTCAAAGAGCATGCTCCCCGACCGGTCGGTAACGAGCATCACCTTGATGGGCTTCGGCTGCAGTGCCCATCCGTCGCCGGACACCTTCACCGTCACATCCACGGTCTCGTTCACCCTGACAGTGGTTGGATTCACCCAGCTCTCGACGGTGAGATAGGGATAGTTGATGTACCTGAGGGTCATCTGCTGTACCACGGTGGACCACCTGGCCTCGACGATGGCACTTCCCTGGGCCTGGGAGCTGTACCCCGGGGCCATGATGTCGGTGGTAAAAGCCCCGGGGTGGAAGGTGGCGATGGCCTCGCCGTTCTTGTTTGAGACGGCGGTGATGTCAACCCCGGTGGAGTTCGCGCTCGTAACCCCGTTCTCAAGGACCGGGCGGATGGTCTGGTTCAGACCGCTGCTGAGCGTGAAGGACTTGAACCTGAAGGTGACAGTCTCGCCTTGGACAGGGTTTCCTTTCGAGTCCATCACCCGCATGATGAGATCCGAGGTGATGTCGTCCTTCACGTCCCGGCTCGCCATAGTCTGGGGGCTTGCCGTGAGGAGGGCATCCACCGCCGCACCGCTCACGAACTCCACCTTCTGGGAGGCCGAGACAGAGAGGTTGTTCGCGGCCCGGGCGGTGATGGTATAGACAGCGGCAATGTCCTTGGGGCCGTAGGTGATGATCACCATCCCGTTCTTGTTCGTGACAAGGGACATTGTCTCGCCAGCGATATTGGTGCTGATGTTCACGGGCTGGTTCATGGCGGGATACCCGTACTGGTCATAGAAGATGAAGCCGATGGTGAACTGCCCGGTCTTCACCGTTGTATAGGGGTACGGGGTGCCGCCGGGAGTCACCACGGAGGTGACCGAGAAGGGTATGCCCTGGGATAAACCCTCAATGTTGATGAGCTTCGGGTTGAGGGGGGATGGAGGGGTAATGGACACGTAGTTTATGCCCGGGGGATCGACAAGGTACTGGACATTAGCGTATCCTGACTCATTCACAGGCACCGTGATGGACTTCAGCCAGGATGAACCCGATTGAAATCCGGAGAGCCCCATTGAGGAGGCATCGAACCTCACATTCTCCACGACATTCCGGTTGTCAACGGGGTTCCCGAACTTATCCTTGACAGAGACAGAGATTGGGATCGGAGTGCGCACCTGGACCTGGCCATTGTAAAACGTCACCATGGACGAGGGGGTGCCGTGGTCGATGGGCTGGCTGAGGTTCGTAGATACACTGTAGTTGAGATATCCCCAGGTCTCGGTGAGGATCATTGCCCATGCGGTCACTGTGATATTGGCAGTACCGCTCTTCTTGGTGGCAAAGAGGGTTGTAGTGGCAATTCCCTTCTTATCGGTGAGGAGGAAAGAATCCTTCAGCTGCCATGGCGGGTTAACCGTAAAGGTTACATTGGCACCCTCGAGAGGGGCCCCGGCGTGCTCCCCTGTCCCGCTGATGACTGTTGCCGTGATGGTGGTTGTGTCCTTGTTGTCCGCCACCATCCATGCATGATCGCTTGCGACGGTGACTTCCACGGGGTACGCGGCGGATGCTGCCGCCATGGCGAGGGCCGCGAGCATGATCAGGATGATTGTTCTCATGGGCTTCATCCCCATTCTCTCTGCGATTTTATAATTATATGTATTAGTATAAGAATATTTCTATTTATTTATCTGGTCATATTAGTATATTTTTATTGTTATATGATATTATTATTGTTAAATTTGAAATTAGACAAATTAAACACTTATTCTAGACAAAGATGACAAATATATTATATTTACATGTTAAATTCATCAGGGCGCGGATATCAACCGGGAATCCTTGATCCCGGTAGGGCAATGCTTATAAAGTAAAACTGATCTCAAGATGCTGTCCGGCGGGGGGCCGTCCCTATGGAGAGCTGTTTCCCGTCGTTCCCAAGACAGAGATGTATCGTTGAGCTAACCTTTCCTCTCACCCTTTTCTCTTCGGGTATCCCAGGCCCGCGAGGCTCTCCCTGATCTCGTCCAGGATTGCTGGATCATCGATGATCGGGGGGGTGGTGTACGGCTCCCCGTCGGCGATCTTCTTCATGGTCCCCCGGAGGATCTTCCCGGACCGGGTCTTGGGAAGCCTCTTGACCCACCTGCGGTACCAGCTGACTGCTTCTGCCGCCTCTCCCCAGAACCCTTCTGGATTCTCGATCGATCTCCGGTATACCTCCCCGTACGCTCCTCTCTTACCTTCCATGGCAGATCGCACCAAATGGTTTCCGGGGGGGTTTTCTTACCTGTTGTGATTCTTGCTCAGGGGTCCCCGGAGGGATCGTCAGATATGGCAGCCCCGGAACCCGTGCTTCTCGAAATAGCGCTGGTGGTACTCCTCGGCCCTCCAGAAGGTGGATGCAGGGACGATCTCGGTTGCTATCTGCCTGTTCCCGAACTTCCCTGATCTCTTCAGATTCTCCTTCGACGCCTCTGCCGCGGCCTTCTGGGCCGGGGTATGGTAAAAGAGTGCAGAGCGGTAATTCGTCCCGATATCCGGCCCCTGGCGGTTCACCTGGGTGGGGTCATGCATGGACCAGAAGACCGAGAGGAGCTTCTCGTAGGAGACCCGGGCCGGGTCAAAGGTCACCTGGATGGCCTCTGCATGCCCTGTCGTACCGGAGCTGACCTGCTCATAGGTCGGGTGCTCCTTCTTCCCGCCCGTGTAGCCGACCGCCGTTTCCATGACACCATCCACCTGCCGGAAGGCCGCTTCAACGCCCCAGAAGCATCCGGCCGCGAAGGTCGCCTTCTCGAGATTCTGTTCACCAGGCATAACTTTCAGTCACCATAGGAGCAGGAGAACCATATGAAGGTGACGGTCACGAGGCATCTCTCGATTCCTGACTCCGCAAAGACCCTATCCCAAACGGCAGGATCATCTCTAAGAGCCTATCAGATTCCCCCCGCAATTTCGATTCTCAAAGGATATCGATCCTTCGTGGACGCTCCTGGGGGCTGCGCTTCGGCTTGCCCCGCCGCTGTTGCATCCCCCACCGTCGGGATAGGACCCTTTCCCAGGGCATCAGATCAATTACGAGAAACCATTCATCTCATGTCCCAATGCACGACGGGGGGTGCCCGTGGCGGGGGCGGAAGTCCCCCGAGAGCCCAACAATAAAATGTTCTCAATAAACGTGTGGGGTGGTTCTTGAATGGGAAGTTCGGATCATTGGACGCTCCCGGGCCTAGGCCGCGGGCTTTGCTCATCCGAATCGCGATAGCCCTTTTATCAAAAAAAGATGTTTTCAGGCGAACATGGCGCCGTAGGAGCTGGTGAGCTGGTGCTTGGAGAAGTCAATGCTCACCTTCTCGATGGCGGCCATGAAGTCATGCTGGGTCACGGTTGTGCGCTCGGACCGGATGGCGAACATCCCGGCTTCGGTGCAGATGGCCTTCAGGTCCGCGCCGTTCTTGGTATCGGTCGCCCGGGCGACCTCCTTCAGGTTCACGGCCTTGTCCAGGTTCATCCCCTTGGTGTGGATGGCGAGGATGGCGTAGCGGCCATCGACGTCCGGGGTCGGGATCTCGATGATCCGGTCGAACCGCCCGGGCCGGAGGAGGGCACGGTCAAGGATATCGATCCGGTTCGTGGCCCCGATGATCTTCACGTCGCCCCTGCGGTCGAACCCATCCATCCCTGCCAGGAGCTGCATCAGGGTCCGCTGGACCTCGCGGTCTCCTGAGGTGTCCGCGTCCATGCGCTGGGCACCGATGGCATCTATCTCGTCGATGAAGAGGATGGAGGGGGCCTTCTTCTGGGCGAGTTCGAAGAGTTCGCGGACCATGCGTGCCCCTTCACCGATGTACTTCTGCACGAGCTCGGAGCCCACGACCCTGAGGAAGTGGGCGTTCGTCTCGTGGGCCACGGCCTTCGCAAGGAGGGTCTTTCCCGTCCCGGGCGGCCCGTAGAGGAGGACGCCCTTCGGGGGGTCGATCCCGACCTCCTTGAAGAGGTTGGGCTTCTTTAAGGGGAGCTCCACCGCCTCCTTGATCTCCACGATCTGCTTCTCGAGGCCACCGATGTCCGCATAGGTCTCGGCCGGGGTCTCCACGAGCTCCATCCCGTAGATCGCGGCATCGTAGCTCGAGGGGAGGATCTCGACGATGGCGAGGGACTGCTGGTTCAGCGAGCACCGGACGCCGGGCTTGAGCTGGTCGGGCTCGATGCACTGGGAGGTCCGGACAAGGAACCTCGGGCCCGAGGAAGACCGGACAATGACCCGGTTGGTGTCCACAACGTCGGTAATGGTTCCGATGACAAGGGGCGGGCTCCTCAGCTGCTCGATCTCGCTCTTGAGCTTCCGGACATCGCGCTCGTAGCGGATCTTCTGGGTCTCGGTATACCGCTTCTCCACCTCGAGCTGCCTGAGCTGCTCGCGGAGCTCCAGGTTCCGGTTCTCGAGCTGGGATATCTTCTCCAGGAGGTACTTGTAGATCTCCTCGTTATTGGGAGGATCCTGGCCCTGCCAGGCAGTCTCGCCCATCGATTTTCCTCAAATAAGTATATAGGATGTGACTATAAAGATGTTTTTGAGACCATGCAGTGCGAATTGTGCGGCGGAGAGATACGCGGGGCACCCAGGACCGTCCACATTGAAGGTGCCGAACTCAGGGTCTGCGTCCCCTGCTCGAAGTACGGGACCGAGGTCCAGAAGCCCCGGGTCTCCACCGGTACGCCCGAGATCCGGAGGAAGGCAGGCGGCCCACCGGTACCCCAACCCCCTGTGCAGAGGAGGCGGCGGGACCTCTTCGACCGGATGGGGGGGGATATCGCCGAGGATTATGCAGACCGGATCCGCAATGCACGGATGGCGAAGGGGTGGAGCCAGAAGCAGCTCGCCCTGGAGATCATGGAGCGGGAGATGCTCATAAAGAAGGTCGAGAAGGGGGACCTGGTCCCCGAAGAGGAGCTGAGAAAGAAGCTCGAGGATGTCCTCTCCATCTCCCTCATCGAATCAGCCGAGAAGGAGGTGAAGTCCTCGAAGGGGAAGGGGATCACCACCACCCTGGGCGACATCATCTCGATCAAGAAATAATCCATGCACATCTTTTCTCGTGTTTCTGCATTTCCTACCATAATCAACGGATCCCGGTCCGGCAAGAATGTGAAAGATGAAAGAGAGGAGGCCCTTCCGGGATATCGGAAAAGGAGTTACGTTGTCTCCCGCCAAACCAAAGCCTCTGGCTACCCAACCACGAAATCGTTGATATAACCATCAGAGGAGTGACCGATCCTGATGGGGGGAGGACTCGGAGATGTGGGAATGCCGGTATCGTAATACGGTTTTTCCGGTTGTATGTTCTTAAGGTTCGATTCATCCTATCTAGAATACGTGATAATTAAAGATTGCTGACAAAATTAGTGATGTGATTGAAAAATTAGAAATTTCACTTTACCTAAATCCAAAATCGAAAGGTTAATATTCCTCCAATTGGGTAGTGTCGACTGTAATCCGTTCTTAGAAAAAATCGGGTGAGGATGAATGGAACGAATTGGACTTCTCCTAGTAAAGGTAGACCTCAAGGGATGATCGAGATGAGAATGACCTTCATAGGATGTGGTGTAATCGCCCTCGTGTTCTGCCTGGTGTTGGTACTTCCGGCGGGAGCGGCGGGTAATGGGAAGATTGCGTTTGCGTCTACCCGCGATGGGGATCCGGAGATCTACGTGATGGAGTCGGACGGCAGCGACCAGACCCGGCTCACCAATACCTATATCTCAATATGGGATACTTCTCCGGCATGGTCCCCGGACGGGACGAAGATCGCGTTTAGGTCCGACCGCGATGGGAAATCTCAGGAGATCTACGTGATGGACGCGGATGGTCATAACCCGACCCAGCTCACAGATAATTGGGCGGTTGATGAGTTTCCGGCATGGTCCCCGGACGGGACGAAGATCGCGTTTGCGTCTTGGCGTGATGGGAATTATGAGATCTACGTGATGGACGCTGAAGGTAGCGACCAGACCCGGCTTACGTACGATTCGGCGGCGGATTGGCGTCCAGCATGGTCCCCGGACGGGACGAAGATCGCGTTTGCGTCTTATCGTGATGGGAATTTAGAGATCTACGTGATGGAGTCGGACGGCAGCGACCAGACCCGGCTCACAGCTAACACGGTGATGGATGATGCTCCGGCATGGTCCCCGGACGGGACGAAGATCGCGTTTATGTCCGACCGCGATGGGTATGATCAGATCTACGTGATGGAGTCTGACGGCAGCGACCAGACCCGGCTCACAGATAGCGTGGCGTATGATATGTATCCGTCATGGTCCCCGGACGGGACGAAGATCACGTTTATGTCCTCCCGCGATGGGAATAATGAGATCTACGTGATGGACGTGGACGGCAGTTACCCGACCCGGCTCACAAATAACCCGGCGATGGATGATGATCCGGCATGGTCCCCGGACGGGACGAAGATCGCGTTTATATCCGACCGCGATGGGAATTATGAGATCTACGTGATGGAGTCGGACGGCAGCGACCAGACCCGGCTCACCAATACCTATATCTCAATATGGGATACTTCTCCGGCATGGTCCCCGGACGGGACGAAGATCGCGTTTAGGTCCGACCGCGATGGGAAATCTCAGGAGATCTACGTGATGGACGCGGATGGTCATAACCCGACCCAGCTCACAGATAATTGGGCGGTTGATGAGTTTCCGGCATGGTCCCCGGACGGGACGAAGATCGCGTTTGCGTCTTGGCGTGATGGGAATTATGAGATCTACGTGATGGACGCTGAAGGTAGCGACCAGACCCGGCTTACGTACGATTCGGCGGCGGATTGGCGTCCAGCATGGTCCCCGGACGGGACGAAGATCGCGTTTGCGTCTTATCGTGATGGGAATTTAGAGATCTACGTGATGGAGTCGGACGGCAGCGACCAGACCCGGCTCACAGCTAACACGGTGATGGATGATGCTCCGGCATGGTCCCCGGACGGGACGAAGATCGCGTTTATGTCCGACCGCGATGGGTATGATCAGATCTACGTGATGGAGTCTGACGGCAGCGACCAGACCCGGCTCACAGATAGCGTGGCGTATGATATGTATCCGTCATGGTCCCCGGACGGGACGAAGATCACGTTTATGTCCTCCCGCGATGGGAATAATGAGATCTACGTGATGGACGTGGACGGCAGTTACCCGACCCGGCTCACAAATAACCCGGCGATGGATGATGATCCGGCATGGGGAGGCACACCCCTTGCAGGCTGTGACGGAAGCATCGGGGACTTCGTCTGGCATGATCTGGACAGGAACGGGATCCAGGATGCAGGGGAACCCGGCGTGAATGGTGCCTCGGTGAGTTTGAAGGATCCCGCAGGAACCACCATCGCTGCAACAACGACCGGAAATAGTCCCATGGGCCAGGAGGGGTATTACCAGTTCACGGGCCTCTGTGCGGGAGATTACCGTGTGGAAGCCACTCCGCCGTCGGGCATGGGCATGATCCTCGCGACCCAGGGGGCGCCGGGAAGTACACCAGCTACGGATAGCAATCCTGTTCCCGCTTCTGTGAACCTGCCAACCGACAGCAGCTCCGATCAGACGATTGATTTCGGCTATGCGACACCGTGCACGGCAAAGATCGGGGACTTTGTCTGGCAGGACACAAACGGAGACGGGATTCAGGATTCAGCGGAACCCGGAATGAATGGTGTTCCGGTCATATTACTGAACAGCGGAGGAACCATCGTCGCTACAACGACGACAGGAAATGGCCCCGGAGGTCAGGAAGGGTATTATCAGTTCGTGGGCCTGTGCACAGGCGATTATCAGGTTGAAGCCACCTCGCCTTCCGGTATGATCCTCACGACACCGGAAGCACCAGGGAGCACACCGGGGACTGACAGCAATCCTAATCCCGCTCCCGCGAACGTGCCATCTGACAGCAGTTCGGATCAGACCATCGATTTCGGATTTACGGCGGGCAGCACTCCTGTCCCCGAATTCCCCACCATGGCCATCCCGTTCCTCACTATCATTGGGTTTGTGGGAATGGTACTGTTCGTGAAAACAAGGAACCGGCCGAAGTAATCATCCCCCATTCTTTTTCAGAAAGGGGAACCTCGGGCTCGTACTGGCGGGGAATGGGTATCAGATCTTCCCTTTGATGGAGTCCTTCGCCTTCGCCGTGTCGGGATCGAACTCGATGGCAAGCGACCGCTCGTAGGAGGTCACCGCCTCCTCGAGCTTCCCGAGGAACTGGAGGAAGAGCCCCCGTGACCTCCAGGCCATGGCGAATTTCGGGTTCAGGGAGATGGCCTTGTCGATATCCCTCATGGCCTCGTTGAAGTCCCTGAGGATCCCGTGGACGCATCCCTTGCTGTGCCAGAACTCGGGGACCGTGTCATCGATCTCCACCGCCTTGTTGAAGGACATGAGGGACTTCTCGTACTTCTTCAGGTCAAGGAGCGCCACGCCACGGTTGTAGTACGCCTCGGCGTTCCTGGGATCGGACTCCAGGGCCTGGTCAAAGGCCTTGACCGCCTCCTCGAACTCGCTCTTGTTGAGGAGGGTGATCCCCAGGTTGAACCAGGCATTCACGTCATGCGGTTTGATGGTGAGGGCATGCTCGTAGCAGCTGACGGCCTCGTCGTATCGGCCCATCATGTCGAGTACGATCCCCTTCCTGACCCAGATCTCCAGGTTCCCGGGCTCGAGCTGGAGGGCCCTGTCAAAGACGGAGGCTGCCTCGACAGGCCGGTCGAGCATGGCAAGGGCCCGCCCTTTGCCGACCAGAGCCGGGGGGTTCGTCGGTGCTATGGCGAGGGCGTTATCATAGCTTGACAGGGCTCCCGTGTAGTTCCCTTTCCCGGTCATGGCGTCGCCGGCTTGGGTGTAGGCCTCCATTGCCCGTTCGTCCTTTATCCCCGGATAGTCGCGGATCACCCCGTCGAGGGAGACGGCGGCCTCCTCCGGCCTCCCCAGGTGGATGAGGACCTCGCTGCGCTTCAGCCAGGCATAAGTATCCTTCGGGCTGAGCTGCACCAGCCGGTCCAGGCTCGTGAGGGCCTCCTCGTGCCTCCCCAGGGCTACCAAGGCCTCGCTCTTCCTGAGGA
Source organism: uncultured Methanomicrobiales archaeon (assembly GCA_964551875.1). GTDB lineage: Archaea > Halobacteriota > Methanomicrobia > Methanomicrobiales > JACTUA01 > JACTUA01. The sequence goes on from CAZKEV010000021.1 coordinate 12,518, forward strand.
GCACGTCGGTCTGCTCCGGTTCCACGTCGAGTACCTTGTTGAAGAAGCGGATGGCCTCCACGGGCTCGTCCTGGGAGAGGAGGAAGAGCCCCTGGTCACGCCACTGGTTGAGGTTGAACTGGACAAAGGTGATACACCGCTCGATGGCCCCCTGCAGGGATTCTGCCAGGGACGGGTCCAGCTCCCTGGCCTTCACGTAGGACTCAAGGGCCTCCTTGTACTGCCCGGAGAGGACGTAGATGTCGCCTTTGCCCTGGAATACCGATGCATCCTCGGGGTTGATGGCGAGAGCCCTCTCGAAGCTCGCAAGGGCCTCGTCGTACCTCCCGAGGATCTTCAGGGCCACTCCCCTCCCGAACCAGGCGTTCGGATCGCTGCTGTCGAGCGTGATCGCCATGTCCATCACCCTCACCGCACCCTCGTAGTCCCCCTTCTTGATCAGGAGGATTCCCTTGCTCGTTATGGCCGGGAGGAGGTGGGGGGAGAGTTCGAGGGCCCTTTCATAGGCGACCAGGGCCTGATCCTTCCGGTCCATTCCTGCAAGGGCGAGCCCTTTGTGGAGCCAGGCCTCGGGGTCCTTCGGGTTGAGGGCGAGCGACTTTTCGAAGAGCTCGATGGCCTCCCTCGTCTTTCCCATGATGGCGAAGGTCTTCCCCTTCTGGACCCAGGCGATGGTGTTCCTCAGGTCCAGGTCGAGGACCCTGTCGAAGCACTCGATCCCTTCCTCGTGCCTGCCCATCTTCACGAGGGCGATCCCGCGGTTGAGGAGGGCCGTGATGTCGTGGGGATCGATCTCGAGTGCATTGTCGAAGGACCCGAGGGCATCCTCGAACCTCCCCAGGTAGATCTCGGTGATCCCCTTGTTCCGGAGGACGAGGGCATTCCCGCTGTCCAGCCTGAGGGCCTGTAAAAAGGCCTCGTGGGCCTCCTCGTATTTCCCGAGGACGGTCAGGGTCCCCCCCTTGTTCAGCCAGGCCGTAGGGGATGCGGGATCCAGCTCAAGGGCTGCATTAAACCGGTCCAGGGCATCTGTGTACTTCCCCAGGGTATAACACGCTATACCCTCCTTGACGAGATCCTCAGGGTCCTGCCCCCCGCCGAAGATCGCCCACTTCTCGTCATCCTCCCTCGGGCGGGTCATACCTTCCGGTCCCCTCCCCGTCTCTCATCCCCGGCCGGCAGCGAGCGGAGCGCCTCCTCTTCCGGGGAATACGCCATTTCTTGGTAAGAACGGAAAAAACCCGTCATTCCTGTTCCGCCAAGGCGGAGAAAGCCCCTATTACTTAGGTGATCTCACTATTTTATATAGTTCGTGATGTTCCGTTGATCTAGGAGTGGAGCCGTGTATGAGAGAACCCTTCATCCTCATCAACTGCAAGGCCTTTGCCGAGGGCATGGGGAACCGCGGGCACCTCATCGCCGAGGCTGCGGAGACGGTCATGGAGGAGAGCGGTGTGCGGATCGGGATGGCCCCCGTGTATACTGAGATCCATCCCATCTCGCACCATTTCCAGATACCGGTCTTTGCCCAGCATATCGACGGGGTGGCGCCCGGGCCCTTCACCGGCCATGTAACCGCTGCGGCCGTCCGGCACGCCGGGGCCGTCGGGACCCTCATCAACCACTCCGAGCGGCGTCTCACCCTTGCAGCCATCGAGGCGGGCGTGAAGGCAGCGCGTGCAGCACACCTTGAGACGGTGGTCTGCACGAACAACGATCCCACCACTGCAGCGGCATCTGCCCTTGAACCTGACTATGTCGCCATCGAGCCACCCGAGCTCATCGGGAGCGGGATCTCGGTCTGCAAGGCCGACCCGGAGATCATCCGCCGATCCGTCGAGGCAGCCCGGAGGGTGAACCCGAAGGTGAAGGTCCTCACGGGCGCAGGGATCCAGACGGGCGACTGTGTCCGGATCGCCCTCGACCTGGGGACGAGTGGGGTCCTCCTCGCATCGAGCGTGGTGAAGGCCGAGGATCCGCAAAAGGTGCTCCGGGACCTGGTGTCCCTCGTCGAGGTCACGAGAAGAGAGGGATGAGGTCGTGCTTGGTGATGACGCCGGCCACCCGGCCGCAGTCCACGACGAGGACCGCATGGTTCTCCCTGAGGAGGTGGACCACGTCCCGGACGTCCGCCTCCAGGGGCACGGTGGGGAACCCCGGCTCCATGAAGTCCCGCACCGGGCGGCTGCCTGAACCGTGCATGCCCCCCTCCTCGAGGGCTGAGACGATGGCCGACTCGGAGATGCACCCGATGGGTACCCCCCTCTCCACCACAGGGACCTGCGAGATATCATTCTTCTCCATGATCTCCACCGCACGCGAGACAGGGTCCGCGGGCCCGACGGTGTAAACCGGCGTGTGCATCACGTCCCTCGCCCGGTAGAGGGGCTCCTCTTTCTGGGAGAGGACGGCCACAATCCTCGAGAGGGTCGAGACCCGGGGATCGACCGATCCCGACTCGATCCGTGCGATCATGGACTGGGAGATCCCGGCCTTCTTCGCGAGGTCAGTCTGGGTGAGGCCGAGCATCATGCGCCGTGCCCGGATCTCATCGGATGTGGGGATATGCACAACTGTAATACAGAAACAGATCTATATAACCCATGCGAATTATGCAAGGGTGAGTGGGAGGAGTAAGCCCCCTTCTGTTCATGGCGGCATTCAGCTCTGCGCCAAACCTGGGCGGGCACCAGGCAGCCCATCGCCCGTTTCTGGCTTGCACCCGCAGGGGTTCACCGTTTCAACGCTTCCCGCCGATACGCTCAACGAAATCGTCGCATCATCGCTGGCGGCGGGCCGTGCCGTTTCTGTGTCATTGCCGTGGCTCTCGCCACCTGCACGTGGGTGCAGCTGCGAGCCTGATCGGTGGGGGGACTTTCCTCAGCGGCTCCATAGGAGCCACCGTCAGCCGCCCTCTCCCTCTCATATTAATATGGGAGCACCCTTTATTTATTTCTCATGAAGGTTCTCTCAGAAGAGGAAGGGGCGGCAGCTGTCGCGCTCGCACGGGAGGCCCTCGGGGCTGCGGTCAGGAACGAGAAGTTCTGCCTGCCGTCCCTGCCACCGGTCTTTGGCGAGAAGAGGGGGGTCTTTGTCACCCTCACTGAGGGAGGGGAGCTCAGGGGGTGCATCGGCCTCCCCTACCCGGTCATGCCCCTCGGCCAGGCGATCCGTGAGGCGGCTGCCTCGGCGGCCCTCCAGGATCCCCGGTTCCCTCCTGTTGAGCCCGGCGAGCTCCCGAAGATCCATGTGGAGGTCACGGTCCTCTCGGTCCCCGCCCCTCTCAGCGGGCCCTCAGAGGGGAGGGAAGCCTGCGTCCGGGTCGGGACCCACGGCCTCATTGCCCAGGGCTATGGCCGGAGCGGCCTCCTCCTCCCCCAGGTGGCAACGGAGTACTGCTGGTCTGCCGGCGAGTTCCTGGACCACACATGCGTGAAAGCCGGCCTGCCCCCCGGGGCCTGGAAGTCGCAGGGGGTGGAGGTCCTCATCTTCGAGGGGCAGGTATTCCACGAGAAAGAGGGCTGAATGGCAATACGGTTCGAGCTCCTTGAGAAGGACATTGCAGGACGCCTGGGGAGGCTCCATGTCGGGGGGAAGACCGTCCAGACCCCCGCCCTCTTTCCCGTCGTGAACCCCCACCTCCCTCTCATCCCGCCGGCTGAGATCCAGGCGATGGGAGCCAAGGCCATTATCACGAACGCCTACATCTTCGCAAAGAGCGAACGGTACAGGGAAACGGCCCTGGAGAAGGGGCTTCACGAGGTCCTTGGGTTCGACGGGGTCATCATGACGGATTCTGGGGCATTCCAGCAGTCGGTGTACGGCGATGTCGAGATCACGAACCGGGAGACCCTCGAGTTCCAGAGGTCCATCGGGAGCGAGATCCTGGTGCCCCTGGACATCGCAACTTCTCCCCAGGCAGACCGGACCACGGCGGAATCGGATCTCTCCATCACGACGGCCCGGATTCGGGAATCAGTTGAGATCGTGGGTGTGGATAACCTCGCGGCACCGGTCCAGGGGGGGAGGTTCCCTGACCTGAGAGAGCAGGCCGGGAGAGCCGTGTCGGGTATGGGCTTCAGCTTCTGCCCCATCGGCGGGGTGGTGCCTTTCATGGAGGCGTACCGGTATCGGGAGCTGGTCGGGGTGGTCCTCGCGGCAAAACGCGGCCTCTCGCCGGCAGCATGCGTCCACCTCTTCGGGGCCGGGCACCCGTCGATGCTCGCCCTCGCGGTCGCCATGGGCTGCGATGTCTTCGACTCGGCGGCCTATGCCCTCTTTGCGAGGGACGGCCGGTATCTCACCACCTCGGGATCCTTCCATCTCGACGAGATCACCGAGCTCGGCTGCCCGTGCGATACCTGTCGTGGCCGATCGGGCGAGGATCTCAGGGAGGACCCCGACCGGGAAGCCATCCTCGCCCGGCACAACCTCGCCATCACCCTCCTCGAGATGGCACGGATCCGGGAGGCTATCCGGGAAGGGACCCTCTGGGAACTCGTGGACGACCGCTGCCGTGGCCATCCCCGGCTCCTCGACGGCTACCGCGCTCTCCTCGGGCATGCGGAGTCCCTCGAGGTTATGGACCGGGGCTCCAAGCGCCGTTTCTTTTACCGGGGGAGCGAGAGCTGCATGCGCACCGAGGTGTACCGGCACCACCGCCTTATCCGGCGGATCCCGGTCGGGAACCGGGTCCTTGTCACCTTCACCGGGAGGGTGCCCCCGGGCTATGATACCGTCTTCTTCTTCAAGCCCCCGTTCGGCCCGTACCCGCCGGATCTCTCGGAGACCTTCCCCGTCGGGCAGTCCGAGATCCCGTCCTGGGACCGCGAGATGGTCGCCCACGGGTGCGCCGGTATCCGGGCGATCATGGAGGAGCATGGAAAGGTTGACCTGACCATCCTCTGCCAGCCCGAGTGGGCAGACCTGGTGAGAGGGGAGCTGCCCGGTGCAGAGGTGCAGGTTGAGCCTCTTTGATATCCGCAGGAGGGACTGCCTCGCCCGCGAAGGGATCTTCTCCCACGGTGATCTGGAGGTGCGAACCCCGGGTCTCATCGATATACCGGGGATCTTCCCCGCCCTTGACAGGGAGACAGGTACGAACGTTCCCCTCACTGCCAGTGCAGGTTTCGTCTCCAAATACCAGCATGCCGGTGATGGGAGCCCTGTTGTAGTTCATCCCCTCGGGAAGGAACCGGTCGTCTCTGGTAACCTCGTCGTTGTGGCGAACTGGCACACCGTTCTCTCCCGTCCTCATGATTTTATCAGGTACCTCAGCACCCTGAAGGGGAGGCTTCCTCCGGATACGGCATGGTACGCTCCTGCATCGGCCCTCCCTTCCACGGCCGCCCTGCTCGTGTACGCAGGGTTCGACCTCTTTGACCATCGTGCAGTGGATCTGGAGACCGCGAAGGGATCCTTCTGCCTCCCCGAGGGGATCTTCCCGGAGGACCTTTCGGCTTCCGGAGTCTGCACCTGCGAGGGATGTGCAAGCGGAGATATCGGGCGCCACAACCGGCTGGCGCTGGAACGGGAGCTGGCCCTCATCAGGAGGTTCATCGCCGAATCGAGGCTCCGCGACCTGGTCGAGGCACGGTGCAGGTCAGACCCCCACCAGGTCGCCATCATGAGGCTCCTGGACCGGGAGGAAGCCCTCCTGGAACCGTACACTCCTGTCGCCCGAACGATCCCCTTCATTGCCACCACCTCCGAAGCCCTCCAAAGGATCGAGGTGATGCGGTTCGGGAGAAGGGTTGTCGAGAGGACCCCTCCCCCCATCCACGAGGTGGCGGTCCTCCTCCCCTGCTCGGCCCGGAAGCCCTACTCCACCTCCCTCTCCCATCATAAATTTACGAGGGCGGTGAGCAGACGGGCGCATGAGCTCATCGTCACCTCGCCCCTGGGGCTTGTCCCCAGGGAGCTGGAACGGGTATACCCGGCAGCCCATTACGATGTCCCCGTCACCGGCCACTGGGACCGGGAAGAGCTCGCCCTGATCTCGTCGGTCATCGCGGGGTACCTGGGGCGGCACCATTACCGGAGGGTTCTTGCCCACCTGGACGGAGGCGCACTCGAGGCAGCACAGATGGCAGCGGATGCCTGCGGGATCCCCCTCGAGGTGACCGCTGAATGCCACCCGACGGACCCCGCCTCCCTCGCAGCCCTCGACGCGGCACTCGAGGGTGAGAGGAGGCGGCCTGCCGACATGGTGCGGGGGGTCCTTGCCTGGCAGTTCGGGGTCACGGTCGAGACCCGGGGTGTGATCATCCGGGGCAGGCCCCCCCAGGAGAGGGTGGAGAAGGGCGGGAGGATCCTCTTCACCATCGATGCGAGGACCGGCCTTCTCCGCCCCACCTTCGAGGGCTGGGCTCTCATCCCCGAAGGCTACCGGGTCGGGATCGATGCCTTCACCCCGAAGGGGGATATCCTCGCCCCCGGGGTCATCTCGGCTGACGAGGGAATCCGGGAGGGTGACGAGGTCCTGGTCCTGGGTGCAGGCCTCTCTGCCACCGGCCGGGCTGCCATGGGCGGGCCCGAGATGCTCCGCTCCCGGCACGGCGTGGCGGTGAGGGTGCGTAAGATAAAGAGAGAGTAGGTGTAAACGGGTAGAAGGAAGCTTCCGGGTGCATCCGGAGTGATCGGTTTGTACAGGGTGGAGGAGGTTCTCTCTCTCTCGGAGCGGGTCTTTCAGCTCTGGATCCGTGCACCGCAGGTCGCGAGGAATGCAGAGGCAGGCCAGTTCCTCGTCCTCCGGCTCGACGAGCACGGGGAGCGCATCCCCCTCACCATCTCGGCTGTGAAGGGCGACCTGGTGCGGGTGATCTTCATGACCGTGGGGAAGACCACCACCTGTCTCTCGATGATCCCGAAGGGCGGCGAGATCCGCGATGTTGTCGGCCCCCTGGGGAAGCCCACCGATCTGAAGACCTACGGCACTTGCATTGTAATCGGGGGCGGCGTCGGGATCGCCGGTGCACCCATCATCGCGAGGGCGCTCCGCGGGAAGGGGAACCGGGTCATCGGAATCCTGGGCGCCCGCTCGGCACCCCTCCTGATCCTAGAGGACGAGATGCGGGAGTCCTGCGACGAGGTCCTTGTCGCGACCGATGACGGGACGATGGGGCGGAAGGGCTTCGCAGCCGATCTCCTCAGGGAGGTCATCGCCAGGGAACACCCGGACGCCATCTGGATCATCGGCCCGGCCATTATGATGAAGGTCACATCGGAGGTGACGAGGCCGCTGGGCATCAGGACCTTCGTCTCCCTGAACCCAATCATGGTCGACGGGACGGGGATGTGCGGGTCCTGCCGGGTCATGGTGGGGGGGAAGACCCGGTTCGCGTGCGTGGACGGCCCTGAGTTCGATGCCCACCAGGTGGACTTCGACGGGCTCATGTCCAGGCAGCGGATGTACCTCGACGAGGAGAAGAAGGCTATGGAGCACTTCCACGCCGGGCAGTGCGGAACAGGAAGGTGATGGGGATGGCCGGTTGCGGGGACCGTGATCTTGAGGGGAACTTCGGCGAGGTCGAACCCGGCTTCTCCCCTGATGTGGCGGTGGAGGAGGCCGGGCGCTGCCTCGCATGCAAAAAGCCGGGATGCGTGGGAGGCTGCCCGGTCTCCATCGATATCCCTGCCTTTGTCCTCGCCATCGCGGAGGGCAACTTCCGGCTAGCTGCGAGGATCCTGAAGGCTGAGAACATGCTCCCCGCGATCTGCGGGAGGGTCTGCCCACAGGAGATCCAGTGCGAGGGGGTCTGCGTCCTCGGGGTGAAGGACCGGCCCCTCTCCATCGGGAAGCTCGAGAGGTTTATCGCCGACTGGGAACGGGAGAACGGCGTGGAGGTCCCCACGGTCGCCCCGTCGTCAGGGAAGCGCATTGCCATCGTCGGGTCCGGTCCCTCCGGGCTGACCGCTGCCGCCGAGCTCGCCCGGTGGGGCCACGCGGTCACCATCTATGAGTCCCTCCACGAGGCAGGCGGGGTCCTCATGTACGGCATTCCCTCCTTCCGGCTCCCCAGGGAGGTGGTGAGGGCCGAGATCGGGGCGGTCCTCTCCCTTGGCGTGGACCTACACCTGAACCACCTGGTGGGGAAGAGTGTCCCCATTGAAGAGCTCCTCTCGTACGATGCGGTCTACGTTGCGACTGGTGCTGGGCTCCCCTTCTTCATGGGCATCCCCGGGGAGCACCTGAATGGGGTCTACTCTGCGAATGAATTCCTCACGAGGGTGAACCTCATGCACGCCGATAGGTTCCCGATGTACGATACCCCTGTCAAGCGAGGGTGCCATGTCGCCGTTGTGGGAGGGGGAAATGTCGCCCTGGACGCCGCCCGGGTGGCACGGAGGCTCGGGGCGAGGGCCACCCTCCTCTACCGCCGCCGCGAAGAGGACATGCCTGCCAGACAGGCAGAGATCCATCATGCAAAGGAGGAAGGGGTGGAGTTTCTCACCTGCGCAAACCCGGTGCGGGTCATTGGAAAGGACCGGGTGGAAGGGGTGGAGTGTGTCCATATGCGGCTCTGCGGCGAGGAGGCGGACGGGAGGGGGTGGTTCGAGCCCGTGGAGGGGAGCGGGTTTATCATGGAGGCAGACGTCTTCATCGTAGCAATCGGCACCTCCCCCAACCCCCTCCTCCTCCGGTGCCTCGACGGGCTTGAGTGCGGGAGGCTTGGGAACGTCGCTATCGACGATGAGGGGCGGACCTCCATTCCCCACGTCTTCGCCGGGGGGGATGTGGCAACCGGCGCGGCCACGGTGATCCTTGCCATGGGCGCGGCGAAGACCGCGGCGAAGGCCATGAACCGGATGCTTTCCGGCGAGGGGTGAGAACCGGCAACCGGGTCAAAAACCCATCCGCCGGCGATGAGCAGATCAGGTACGGGAAGAAGGATCCCTTGAATCCATGCAGGCAGGAATGAGGAGGCGACGATGAAAGGTCGGATCCTGGTCCATGCGGGCGCGGGTTCGTGGGAAAAGGGCGAGAAACGGGAGGGAGATGTGATCCCTGCCCTCCATGCCGCCGTGGAAGCCGCCCTCTCGGCCATGAGGGACGGATCTGCGGTGGACGCCGTTGTGGAAGCCATCACCTCGATGGAGGAATCCGGGGCGTTCAATGCCGGGAGGGGGGCTCTCCCCAACCTTGATGGCGTGATTGAGCTCGACGCCGGTCTCATGGACGGTGAGAGTCTCCGGGCCGGAGGAGTGGCGGCCGTCCGCTCGGTCCCTCACCCTGTCAGGCTCGCGAAGATTGTGATGGAGAGGACTGAGAACGTCCTCGTGGTGGGGATCGGGGCCGAGAAGCTTGCCGGAGCCTTCGGTCTCTCGGGGGAGCTCTATCCTGACGCCAAACGCCGGGAGGAGATCGAGAAGAAGAGAAGGGAGTATCTCGATTCCCCAAATCACCGCTGGGTCCGTGAGCTCGGATCTGGTCTGACGGGAGCACGGGAAGGTGACACCGTCGGGGCCGTAGCAATGGATGGGGAGGGGCGATTTGCGGCGGCGACGAGCACCGGCGGGCTGTCCTTCAAGCTCCCGGGCAGGGTCGGGGATTCGCCGGTCGTCGGGCACGGCTTCTACGCGATGCGGGGTGCAGGGGCCGCCTCCGCGTCTGGCATCGGTGAGGATATCGCCAGGTATGGCCTGTCACTTCGGGCAGTCGGCCTCATGGCCGAAGGCGTTGAAGCCGAGGCAGCGGCGAGTGAGGGCATCAGCGGCCTCACCCGCCTCTTCGGACCTGACACGGCAGGGATCATTCTCCTCGATCGCTCCGGTCTTCCGGGGATATCGTTCAATACCTGGGGGATGGCCGTCGGGTACGGTGGAAACGGAGTGGATACGGCTGCCAGCATCGTGAGAAGAGAGGAGATTAAAGAGTTCTCTAGGAGCCTGATTGACCGGATGCGGCGGAAATGAATCGATCCCAGGAAGGCCAGATCGTGGCCGCGGGATTCGATCCCATCAGGGAGTGATGATCCTCCCTTTCAGCCTTTCCGCTTCCCGATGACCATCCCCCGGTTGTCGATCTTCGTCTCGACCGCGACCGAGAGGCCAAGCGGGGAGATCGCCTTCTCTACCGCCTTCCGGTCCTTATCCGTGATTATGGCGATGGTGGGCCCGACTGAGGACATCCCCACGAACTCGAAGCCGCTCTCCCGGAGCTTTGCCATGTACTGGTAGATCCGGAACCCGTGGTGACTTACCTCGGCCCTCTTGGAGCCCCGGAACTCGATCTCCCAGATGATATCCCCGGCCTTCTTCACGTCACCCCGTTCGAGCGCAGGGATGAGATCCATCATGACCATGTAGCACTTCAGTTCCCGGTCCTTGTAGTCGAGGTCACGTGCCCGGTTCATGAGGAGCTCGAACTCCTTCTCGCCGGCCGAGGAGATCCCGGATGACGGGATGACGATGTAGACGTTCATCCCTTCAGCAAAGGGGTGGTGGTACACGAGGGAGAGCTCGTCCCCCATGATGGCCATGCCCCCGTAGGTCGAGACGGCGGGACCGACCCCGGTCTCGAAGGCGAAGGTCACGTTCCCTTCGGAGGTCTCCTCCACGAAGTTGTTGCCCATCAGGAGCCGGAGCTCGTCCTGGGAGAGGGGGGAGCCGAGGGCGATGTTCATGGCATTGGCCACGGCGATGGTGATGGTCGAGGTGGACCCCATCCCCACATGTTTGTACTCGTGATCCCGCGCCTTTATCCGGAACCCGCCTGTGTAACCGACTGTTTCCCGGAAGACCTCCACGAAGTGGCGGAGGATGGGTTCACGGTTATAATCGATCTCGGTTTCCCGCGATGTGCAGGTCACCTCGGCGGTGCAGTACACCTGGACCGCAAAGCCCACTCCGCCGCCGCCAGGGTGCCCGGGGGCGAAGCGGTTCATGTCAAGGACCGTGAGGTGGATCCGGGCCGGCGCTTTCACGCGTACCGTGTCCCTGACGGGCTTCAGCGCATAGCTCTTCTTCAGGTTCAGGGTGTTGATCTTCTCGCCGGGGGAAAAGGAGCTGAACTCGAACTCGACCAGGTCCAGGTCCCCGCCGCGTATCATCATCTTGGCCATGTTTCCCTCCTATGTGTCCTTCCTGTCGAAGAAGATGTTCTTTCCTGAAGCCTTGAGGGGGATGCCGTAGCCCACCGTGCAGCCCTCGAGAAGACCGAGGGAGAGGGCCCCGACCCCGGCCGAGTACATCACCCGGTTATCCACGTTGTGGATAGAGGCGGTCTTCACCGCCGAACCGATAGCGATGCCCAGATCTGCCATCCGCACAGCGCAGTTCGGCCCTGCAAAGAGGGTCCGGTTCTTGCCGGGGTCCTCTGCGAGCATCCCGGCGCAGGTGGGGAACCCGCAGGCCCCGCAGTCGAGGCCGGCCGTCGGTTCCCTCCTCGTCCCGAGGAGGAGGCAGGCGTCGCTCGCCCCCATGTTCCTCGCGTCGCGGAGGAAGAACCGGATGTCCTTCTCCTTCCCGAGGGCCTCCATGCCGTGGGAGAGGGCTTTCACCTCTTCCCCTACGAGGACCCGGGTGACAAGGGCATCCTGCCCCTTCCCCTTCGGGGCGGTCCTCGCTGAGAGGGCCATGAGGCCTGCCACCAGTTCAACGGCCTTCCGCTCGTCAGTACTCGTCATGAGGTGAGGGATGGACGGGAGGGGATATAAGGGTTTATAAAATACCATCGTCGGACGCTCCTGGGGGATTCGCTCCGCTCACCCCCGCCGCTTCGGCGTCCCCCGATGGGGGATAGAACCTTCTTGGGAGGATGAGGGTCCGACCATGAATTCCGGAAACCGTTTGCGCGAGATTCCGTACACGAGGGGGGTGCCCGCGGCGGGGGCGGAAGCCCCCGAGAGCCCAACAACAGAATCAGGCGAATGATTGTGTTCGATTCCGATTGTATACCGAAAACCGGTGGACGCTCCTGGGGGCTGCGCCTTCGGCTTGCCCCCGCCGCTGTGGCGTCCCCCAGTTAGGATAGGCCCTGTTATGGATGCTCCAGTCCCTCCAATATGAAAACCCGTCCCGAAAGGTGTCCCGTACACGGGGCGGAAGTCCCCCGAGAGCCCAACAGTAAAAAAGTGATCCCTGAACGATTCTGATGTGGAATGTTTCGGTACCAATAAAGCGTTTTCACGCCTTGTACGCCACACCCTCGAACGTGGCGACGACCCGCTCGCCTGACTTCACCTCGACGAGGATGTGGGATGTCCGGTCGGTCTCGGCGATCAGCCGGGCGATAGCTTCGAGCCTCCCCTTGGCCGGCGAGAGGTAGTGGATATGGACCGAGACGGCCACCTGGAGGATCCCGTCGCGGTTCGCCGCCGCCGCAAAGGCCTGGTCTGCAAGGGCGAAGATCGCCCCGCCGTGGGCGACCCCGAGGAAGTTCTCCTTCCCCGTCGTATCCATGACGACCCGGGCTCCTCCCGGCCAGGTCTCCAGGATCTCCATCCCCAGGAGCCGGGCAAAGGGGCAGGCACCGAGGGCCAGGATCCGCTGTTCGCCGGTCATTTTCTCCTCCGGGCCTTTTTCCGAAACCTCCCCCTTCGACCCTTTTTCCGCACCTCCCACCCTCTGCCCCTTTTCCGCATTCGCCGCCTTCGGTCCTTTTTCCGAAACCTCCGTCTTCGGCCCCTTATCCGAAACTGCCACCCGCGGCCCTTTGTCCGAAATCTTCTCCTGCGCCCCCTTCTTCCCTGTCATCGGAACGTCCACCCTGCCTACTTCTCGTAGTCTTTCCGGGAATAAGAGTAGCGAGAGGTCTCCCCGCCGTGCGCAACGATGTAGAGCCACTGGTACAGGGAACGGAGGGTGCCGAACTGCCTGTATCTCCGCATGGAGAAGCCTACCCTGAGCTTCGGGTCGAAGAGGACCTTCCCCTGGCGCTTCATCCGCAGGGCAATCTCAATATCCTCGCCGGCATCCATGGACCGGTACATCCCTGCCCGGATGAAGGCAGCGCGGTCAACAACGGTGTTGCACCCAAGGGAGTAGTAGAGGATTCCCATATGGTAGCCGATCCAGGAGAAGGTATTTGCGAGGGCGAGGGAGACGCGGTACGAGAGGCCTTCTTCACGCGGGTACACGGTCCCATAGAGCTGGACCGGATGATACCCGGCAAAGTCATCCCGGATCCGCTCAAGCCAATCCGGCGGGATGATACTGTCGGCATCGGTGAAGGCAACGATCTCGCCCTTCGCCCTCATCGCCCCGTCGTTCCGGGCCCCCCCGACCCTCTCGCTCGTCTGAATAAAGACAAGGTCCGCGAGAGGTGCTGCGAGCTCCCGGGTGCGGTCCTTTGAGTTGCCGTCCACCACGATGATCTCGTACTCGGTCCTGGGAAGGGTCTGGCGGTTGAGCGATTCGAGGCAGGCGGTGATGTTCTCCTCCTCGTTGTATGCCGGGACGACGACGGAGATCACGGCTCTGCAAGCCTCCGGTACAGCTTCGCGTGGGCCTCGGCAATAAGTTTGATGTCAAACTGCCCGGTGAACTGCCTCGCCCTGTCCCCCGAGAGGTGCAGCTTCGCCTTTGACTGGACGAGGTCCTGGGCCTCGTCAAGGGTGTCGAAGAAGGCGACGGCATCGCCGAAGATCTCCCGGAGCTCGGGTATCCCGCGGGCTGCGACGGGGAGGCCGCTTGCCAGGGCCTCGAGGATGACAAGGCCGAAGGTCTCGGCCCGGGAGCCGAAGAAGAAGAGGTCCGCCCCGCTGTATGCCTCGGTGACATCCGGGACGAAGCCGGTGAAGACCACGTTCTCCGAGGCTTTCCTCTTCTCCCGCTCGATCTTCGCGTAGTCCTTCGAGAGGCGCCCGTAGGGGAAACCGCCGACCCATACCCAGATGATCTCTGGCGTCCGTGCTGCGAGCGAGAGAAAGTCGTAGATCCCCTTCCTCGGGGTCTGCTGCCCGAGGGCGAGGACCACGGTTTCATCCTCGTCGACGCCGAGGGCTGCACGGAATGCCCGGCGCTTGTCCTCGTACCTCCTGAAGATCTGACGGTCGACCCCGTTCGGGATCATGGTGGTCTCCATGTCCGGGAGCATTGCCCTGATCTCGCGGTCACAGGGGTTCGAGACGGTGATGATGTGGTCAAAGCCCCGGTAGATGGGTGGATAGAGCCGGTTGATGAGCCCGGAGAGCCCGATATTGCCCACGTTGGTGTGAGGCGTCGAGTGGGCGGTGAGGACCTTCACCCCCCCTGTATACGCCCGGTAGGCGAGGGCCATTGGCCCGAAGGTGTGGAAATGGGCGAGGTCCACGCTCCGCCGTGCCGAGTTCCAGAAGAGGTCGAGATCCGCGTCCCGGGGCATGTTCCCGTAGATAGTACGTGCCGCCGTGGCGCTTCCGATATACTTGAAGACCGAGAAGTCCTCGACGATGAAATTGATCCTCATCCCAGCCCCCCGATAAAGTCCATGGCGCTCCTGATGACGCCGTCCATGTTCAGGTACTCGAAGCGGGAGAACCGGCCCACGAGGTGGATCCCCTGTTCCTCGCAATACTTCCGGACGATCCCGATATTCTTCTGGTAATCCAGGTCGTACACCACGTACGCGTAGGGACTCCGTTCCACGGCTGAATAGACCACCCTGCCTGGATCCTCGAGGATCCCCATCTTCGAGAGACCCTCGATGACATGTTCGATCATCTTGCCGTCGGGGGCGGAAAAGAGGGGATCTTCCCTCGTGCATGTGATCTCTGCGAGGATAGATGAGTGGCCCGGTGGAGCCACTGACGGGCTGTAATTGGAGGGGAAGGAGACACGGTTGAAGAGGCCTATCTCGGGGGAGGGCACATAAACCCAGGAGTACGGGGGCACCTCACCCTCGATCCCGATGAAGACCGAGAGGAGCGCTGTCGAGCGAAGCCCCCGGCATGCCCCAGTCACCTCGTCAGGGACATCCTGCAGGCATGGGAGAAGAGCTGGAAGCGGGATGGTGGAGACGACCTGGTCAGCCTGCACCTTTCGTCCGTTGGCACTGACGATGAACCCGTCCCCTTTCCGGGTGACGGAGGTGACAGGAGAGTTCGTTACAATGAATCTCTCGACGGGTTCCGCAATGGCGTGCACGAGCGCCTCGATCCCGCCCGATCGCGGGTAGGAGAAGACCGCCTGGTGCGTGTAGCCCTCGGTCTCGATCCCGATGGCGGACCGGATCACGTCCTCGACCGGGGGGCGGGGGATCCTTCCTTCCACCCAGTG
This sequence comes from uncultured Methanomicrobiales archaeon, assembly GCA_964551875.1. Taxonomy (GTDB): domain Archaea; phylum Halobacteriota; class Methanomicrobia; order Methanomicrobiales; family JACTUA01; genus JACTUA01. Next base: position 27,716 of record CAZKEV010000021.1, read on the forward strand.
GCAGGACATCTTCTCGGGTGGGATCTTCCAGATCTTCTCGTTGTACGGGACGAGGTAGGACTCCGCGATCCCCTTCCCGAAGGTCCGGTACATCCAGTCCCGGAAGTTCGCGGGGGGGTCGAGCTCCCCTTTCTCGGTGGCAATGAGGGTCTTCACGAACTCGTAGATGCAGAAGAAGAGGTCCTCCTTGGGGAGGTCCGAGAGGCCGTTCTCGAAGGGGTACTTCACGTACCGCCCCTTGTAGAAGATCTTGGTCTTCCGCTCCCTCACCTCGCGGTTCTCCCCGAGGACGCGGTGCATAAAGGCAAGGACCTCTGCGTCATGGGAGAATATGACATGGGATCCCCCCGAGTCGAAGGTGAACCCGCTCTCAGTCCGTGAGCGGCAGAGACCGCCGGTCCCAGCCTCCCGCTCAAAGACCTGTACCTCGTGCCCCCTCTCGTGGAGGAGCCTCGCAAGGGTTACCCCGGCAAGGCCCCCGCCCAGGACAGCCCATCTCACGACCTGTACCTTCGCGCCGATGCCATATATGAGTAATCCCTCCCTCCAGGGCGGCCGGTACATTTATCATCCCAAATATTTATCATTTATACTATAAATGAAAAGATACCAGGCTCTCATCCCCCGGGTCATCGGCCTTGTCGGCGAGGAGGGGCTCGCCCTGGAGCTCGAAGGGATCCTCCGGAAGCACGAGGGGATCGCGAGGAGGGAGAGGAAGGCTGGCAGGGTGGAGCAGTGCGCATCCGGGATTGCCGCCCGGGCACGGGCTACGGGAGAACCGGTGGAACGGGTCGCAGCCCAGGCGGCGCTTGAAAGGAACCTCTCCCAGGCCTCGGTCTACCGCATGGCCGGAATCCTCGGCCAGGGGGGGATCTCTCTCAAGCCTGTGCTGATAGTGCGCGAGATGGAACGTATCAAGCAGGGTATCTACTGAAAAAAGTGTGATCCGGGGCTATTTGGTGGGCCTCCGGGTGAGGAACTCACGGAGGATTCACGAAATGAGAACTCATTTGGTGGGCCGCGATAGCGGTGCGAGAAATAAGGTCCGATGACCTTATTTCGTGGGTCTGGAGTGAGAATTCACGAAAGACCAGCAAGTGAGGAATTCACTTGCTGGGCTTGACGGTCTTTGAGCCCCGGAGCACCGAAATCTTCCCGGTGCGGACGAGCTCCTTGACCCCGTACTGCATGAGCAGGCCCTCCAGGGCGTCGATCTTCGTGGACCCGCCCGTGACCTCGAGGACCACGGTCTTTGCCCCCACGTCCACGATCTGGGCCCGGAAGATATCGGCGATCTGCATCACCTCGGCACGGGTGGAACCGGCCTCGGCGGACACCTTGATGAGCGCGAGCTCGCGGTCCACGGTCTCCATCTCCGTGATATCCGAGACCTTGACCACGTCGATCAGCTTGTTGAGCTGCTTGATCACCTGCTCGACCTGGGCGTCGTCGCCGACGACAACGATGGTCATGCGGCTCATGTCAGGCTCCTCGCAGGTGCCTACGGCGAGGCTCTCGATGTTGAACCCGCGCCGGGTGAAGAGGCCCGAGACCCGGGAGAGGACCCCCGGCCTGTTCTCAACGAGGACCGAGAGGGTGTGGGCCTTCATCTCGGGTGCCCCCCTATCATCTCGTTGATGGCAGCCCCGGCCGGGACCATGGGGAAGACATTCTCCTCCCGCTCGATCCGGAAGTCCATGACAAAGGGCCCCTCGGTCTCGATCGCAGTCGAAAGCGCCTCCCGGACCCCGTCCGGCGACTCCACCCTCATCCCGTCAACCCCGTACGCTGCGGCGATCTTCACGAAGTCCACGGAGGGGAGCTCGGTGAAAGAGTAGCGCCGGTCGTAGAAGAGCTCCTGCCACTGCCTGACCATCCCGAGGAACATGTTGTTCAGGATGGCGACCTTCACCGGTATCTTGTAGTGCGAGACGGTCCCCAGCTCCTGGATGTTCATCTGGAAGGACCCGTCCCCCGCGACATCAAAGACGACCTCGTCGGGCCGGGCATAGTGGGCGCCCATGGAGGCAGGGAAGCCGTAGCCCATGGTCCCGAGGCCACCCGAGGTGAGCCAGGACCTCGGCCTCCTGAAGCAGTAGTACTGGGCAGTCCACATCTGGTTCTGCCCGACCTCGGAGACGATGATCCCCTCTCCTTTCAGGAGGTCGGAGAGCTGCTGGATGATGAACTGCGGCCTGAGATTCCCGTCGTCCCTGTACTTGAGGGGGTGCTTCTTCTTCCACATCCGGATCTTCTCGAGCCAGTTCTCCCGCCCTCCCCTCTTCTGGATCTTCTGGAGCATGGCCTGGAGGACCGCCCGGGCGTCCCCGACGATGGGGACATCGATCACCTTGTTCTTCCCGATCTCGGCGGGATCCACGTCGATGTGGATGATCTTCGCATGGGGGGCGAAGGTGGAGACCTTGCCCGTGACCCGGTCGTCGAACCTCACCCCGATGGCGAGGAGGAGGTCGCACTCGGTGATCGCGAAGTTCGCGTACTCGGTCCCGTGCATCCCGAGCATCCCCAGGTTCAGGGGGTGGTCGCAGGGGATACAGCCGATACCCATAAGGGTGGTGGTGACGGGGATCATGAACCGCTCGGCAAGGTCCACGAGCTCGCCAGAGGCGTTCGATGCGATGATCCCCCCGCCCGCGTAGATCACGGGGCGCTCTGCCTTCTCGAGGAGCGCGAGCGCCTTCTCGATCTGCCTCGCATGCCCCTTCAGGGTCGGCTGGTAGCCACGGAGTGAGACCGGCCCGGAGAGCGGGACGTCCTCGACCTGGTTGGTGCAGATGTCCTTCGGGATATCGATAAGGACAGGACCGGGCCGTCCCGTCCTCGCGATGTGGAAAGCCTCCCTGACCACCCGGGAAAGGTCCCGGGTGTCTTTCACCAGGTAGGAGTGCTTCGTGATGGGCAGGGTGATGCCCGAGATATCCGCCTCCTGGAAGGCGTCGTTCCCCAGCAGGTTGGTCGGCACCTGGCCGGTGAGCGCAACGATGGGCACGGAGTCCATGTAGGCCGTGGCGATGCCGGTGACCAGGTTGCAGGCCCCGGGGCCCGAGGTCGCCAGGCAGACGCCGACGCGCCCGCTCGCCCGAGCAAAGCCGTCCGCCGCATGGGCGGCCGCCTGCTCGTGGCGTACCAGGATGTGCCGGATGGGTGCATTGTACAGCTCGTCGTAGATGGGCAGCACAACTCCGCCGGGGTAGCCGAAGATCGTCTCGACCCCCTCGCGCTGGAGCCCTTCAATCAGGATCTTTGCTCCGGACTTCATCCTCTTCCCTCAACAGCCTGTTCATACCGGCGATGACCGCCTCGACGGACGCCATGATGATATCGGTGCTTGCGCCGCGAGAAGTAATTATCTTCCCGTCTTTACTTAACCTTACCGTCACGTCGACGAGTGCCTCGGTGCCCCCGGTGATCGCGTCCACGTGGTACTCCTCGAGATGGATGTTCCCCACCGCGGCCACCGACTTCTGGAGCGACGAGATGGCCGCATCCACGGGCCCGTCGCCGGTCGAGGCCCCGGTGACCTCCTTCCCGTTTACCATGAGCGTCACCGAGGCGGTGGGGACGACGTGCGACCCGGAGACCACGGTGAACTGGCGGAGGATGAGGACTGGGCTCACTTCGAGGCCGAGGACCGTCTCCGCGATGGCCATGAGGTCAGCATCGGTGACCCTCTTCCCCTCGTCCCCGAGCTTCTTGATCCGGGAGACTATCTCGGCGACCTGCCTCTTGTCCGCCCGGTAGCTCAACTCCTGGAGGGCGGCCTCCACCGATGCGGTCCCCGAGTGCTTGCCGAGGACGATCCTCCTCCTCCTCCCGATCATCTCGGGCCGGATGGGCTCGTAGGTCCTCGAGTCCCGGAGGACCCCGTGGGCATGGATCCCGCTCTCGTGGGTGAAGGCCATCTCCCCGACGATCGCCTTGTTCGTAGGGAGGGGCACCTTCGTGAGGCGCGAGACGAGAGTGGCGAGATGGTAGATCTCGCCTATCCTTATGCCGGTCCGAACATTGTAGAGGACCTCCAGGGCCATGACGAGCTCCTCGAAGGGGGTATTCCCGGCCCGTTCCCCGAGGCCGTTCACCGTCACATGGGCGCAGGTTGCGCCGGCCCTGAGCGCGGCCAGCGTGTTCGCCATTGCCACCCCCAGGTCATCATGGCAGTGAATCGAGAGGGGCGCGATCGCGGCAAGGGGCGGGACCACTTCTGCAGCCCTCTCCGGGGTGAGGAGGCCGACGGTATCGCAGAAGCAGAGCCGGTCAGCCCCCCGTTCGATACCTCCGGAGAAGATATGCCGGACGAACTCCTGGTCCGCCCGCGAGGCATCCTCACCGGAGAGCTCCACGATGAGCCCCCTCCCCTTCGCGTACTCCACCGCCTCCCAGGCCATGGTGCAGACCTGGTCCCGGCTCTTCCGGAGCTTCTTCTCGATATGGAGGTCGCTCACCGGGATCACGAGATGGACCGAGTCTGCCCCGAGGTCTGCAGCATAATCGATGTCCTGGCGAAGAGCCCGGACATAGGTGCAGATCTCGGCAGAGAGGCCATCTTCTGCGATGAGCCGGATCGCCTCACGTTCGCCCTCCGATGCTGCGGCCGATCCGGCCTCCACGACATGGACGCCGATCTCCGAGAGCTTGCGGGCAATCTCAAGTTTCTCAACGGGTGAAAGCGACACACCGGGTGTCTGTTCACCATCCCTCAACGTGGTGTCAAAAAAGCGCATTTCCGCGGATAAAACAATCCCTCATGGCTGAAACACCGGGAAAAAGTGAGAGGGCATGGTATAAATAGGTTCGTTCATCCATCTGGATTACGGGAAATGATGCGTTTCCATCGAATAATGCCCTCTCAGCGATAACAAGAGATGAAATCGGCACCCTTCGGTGTCCTTCGTGAAAACCCGGTTCGATGTGAGGGTGAGGCACAGGGTATTCCCCTGCACCGGAAATGAAGGATCAGGGAGCCGAAGGGATTAGGATGGAGTCGGTGTTATGAGTTTCAACAGTTCTGCTGCAGCTTCCTTTGCCTTGTCTGTGTTCCCGGTAGCAGTTACAGAAATCTCCTTTTCTCCACTGATTGATACCGTCACCGTGACTACCTCGCGGTCTTCCAGAGCCAGGAAAAAGAGGTAAACTGGCTCCGAGTCAGGGTGATGTGAAAGGAGCAGTTCCCAGAACTGGGCGGGGCTCATGGAGTGTTTCAGGCATCGAATCACTCTTTATCGCAGTCTTCCTTGCATTCCTCTCACTATTCCGCAAATGTATGAGCGGCCGAAGATCAAAGCACACCTTCAGGTTTATCGCTGGTATTGCCCTTGGATTTTGGTCTTGGAAATGCAGCATGGAGTATTCAGGTAGAGAACTGGTGGTCCCTCGTCGTGCTCGCGACAGGTGCTCTCATCTACCTGGCGATAAGAATCGTCTCGCTGCAGAGAAAAATGTCATCGGTTCCGTCGTTACCTGATCACATGTCAACGTGAGGACAGAACCTGCAGTATATGAAAAATTCTCCTGGTAATTGCGGAACCAACCTCAATAGGGAGCAATCATGAGGGTACAATCGCCTTTGAGATGCGAGAATGTGAAAAAAGGGATGGAGAAGCACCTAGGCCAGTTCGAGCTCTATCCCACCCACCAGGCCTGCAAAGATGTTGTACAGGAAAGCGAGGACGGCGCCGCAGATGAATCCGCCGATAGCCCCGAATATGGTGGCGATGATGATGGATATAATCCCGGCGCCGGCCGCCATGCCTCCGCTACCCGGCACAAGGGCTCCCAAAGTCGAGATAAGGAGTCCGGAGAGGAGTCCCATGATGAAGCCCCACACGAGCCCCATAACGGCCATGATCTTTGCCACGGACATGATTCCCACATGCTTGAGTACGGTCATGAAACTCACCACATCCCCTTTTTGGGGAGGTCGTGTTTAAAGATTGCGATTTTTCCCTGGAAAAAAGAGAGACCTTCAGGAATTGGGTACTGATTAAACCACTCTCTTCCCAGCCCAGTTAGGCGGGCAGTCGGGACCAAAGTTCTCCTGCACATCACGTATGGTGATTATTTTACCGGTCCAGGTCATCCTGTCGGGAGCCATGGCCAGGTAGAATTTGCCACTGGTGGATTTGTAAAGGTCGCACCCGGTCCATGATCCACTGAGCTGGTTGCTCTCGATCCTGCTGGTGAGGATCCCGCTGCAGGTGGATCAGAG
>CAZKEV010000022.1:0-33533 GCA_964551875.1 uncultured Methanomicrobiales archaeon
GGCCAAGTTCGGGGCCCAGGACGAGTCCAACCTCCTCATCGAGGACCTGGAGATCATCACCGACCTCCAGCGCGAGGCCTTCCACCTCAGGCCCGAGGAGGACGGTGCGACAGTCTTCGGCCCCCTCCGGATCAGGGAAAAGACCCGGCGCGGTGTCAGGGAGATCCACTGCCGTGACGACGTGGGCGAGGCGGGCTACCAGATCCCGAACGACGTAGAAACTGTCGAGTTCCTGGAGCATGACGCGAAGTTCGTCATCGCCCTCGAGACCGGCGGCATGTACGCGCGGCTCATCGAGAATGGCTTCGACGAGGAGCACAGGGCCATCGTGGTCCACCTGAAGGGGCAGCCCGCCCGCTCGACCCGGAGGGTCCTCCACCGGCTGAACGAGCAGTTCGGCCTCCCGGTCACCGTCTTCACCGATGGGGATCCCTGGTCCTACCGGATCTTTGCGTCGGTGGCCTACGGTGCCATCAAAAGCGCTCATATCTCCGAGCTCCTCGCCACCCCGAAAGCCCAGTTCATCGGTGTGCAGCCATCGGATATCAGGGACTACAACCTCCCGGCCGATGCGCTCACCGACAAGGACGTGGATGCGCTGCGGGCCGAACTCTCGGACCCCCGGTTCGACAGCCCGTACTGGAAGGGGCAGATCAACCTCCAGCTCGAGATGAAGCTCAAGTCAGAACAGCAGGCCTTCGCCGCGCGCGGGCTTGATTTTGTGACGAAAAAGTACCTGCCGGAACGATTGACAGAGATGGGAATCCTGTAGTATGAACGTAGGCGAAATGTACCTGAAGGGATACAAGTGACCATAGGGGTGTCCTATCCGGATCGTTATGCCGTTGAGGAGACCTTTCAGCTCCTCAAAACCGATTGGGACTGGTACGTGCTGGGAGAAGCCTACGACCTCGTAATAGCCCGCCGGGCTGACGTTCCTCTGTACGAAGGGCCCCTCATCGACATTACGCATGATGATATCTTTAGCATCGTCCGGAACGGGCTGAATACCGGGAAGCCGAATGCCCGCGAGCCTTTCTGCGACACTGCCCTTGATAGGCTGCGCACGAGAATGTGCGAATTTATCTCTCTTGTCGAAATTCCCCCGGTCCCATGGGATTATCCGTATATGGTGGCTCTCACGCATGACGTGGATCTTATCTCAGCGCGTGAACGCGGGTGGCTTTCGGTCGGATTTGCTGCGTACAGCTGCGTACGAAACCGGGGGTTGCGCGAGGCAGTTGGGTTTTTCTTTGCAAAGTGCGGAGCAGTAAGGGATCCCTGGAATCTGTTTCACCGGTGGAAGGAGCTCGAGGACAGCCTCGGGGTGCGCTCAACGTTTTTCTTTCTGCCCTTCCCGGATAAACCCGGTATCTCAGCTCCTGCGATACGTGCCGGAAATTATTCGCTGAAAGATGCACCGATCTCTGAGCTGATCCGGGATGGCTGGGAAATCGGGGTTCATGGAATCGATAATTGGGCTCGCGAGCAGGCTGGGAAAGAGGAGATGGATGCCATTGGCCGGAACAACGCAGGGAACCGGGTCCACTGGCTTATCTTTGATGAGAACAGTTGGAAAAAACTTGACGAAGCAGGATACGCATACGATTCGACGTTTGGCTACAACGACGATGTCGGCTTCAGGGCCGGCACCCTGCAGGTTTACCGGCCATGCGGGGTGGACACGCTGCTTGAATTGCCGCTCCATATTCAGGATCTCGGCCTCTTTGGGAAATTCTGCTGGGCGCCATCAGGTGAGGGATGGCAGAGAACGTCCTGCCTCGGGCTTACGGAACCGGAAGCCCGGATTCAGTGCGATCGTATTTTCAGTCTCGCCCGGAAATACGGAGGTGCAGTCACGCTCCTGTGGCACTACGAAAATCTGACCCTTCCGCGGGACTGGTCCGCCTTCTATACGAATCTTGTCAACCGCGCCAAAACGGACGGAGCCTGGATCACGACCGCGGGGAATATCGTTGCATGGTTCCGGCAAAGACGACATCTGAAGGTTCGTTGTCGGACCGAAAACGGAAAGATTTCAATTATTACCGAGGGAATACCTTCGGAAAGCTCCCTTCCGCCGTTCATGATCAGGATTCATGTACCGGCTGACAGAAATGTTACGGCAGATGCCCGTTTTATCCGCCGGGGAGGGTATATTGATATCAGGCTTGAAAAAAATATTGTTACGGTATCATTGGTATGATAGTGCAGAAAATTTTTCTGAAAATGAAAAGCGCCGGGGTGGCAGATTCATGGCTGATGCGCACATCTGTCATGCAGTATATCATGAAAAATTACATTAAAATCTTTAACGTTCTTGCCCCCAAAACCGGCCTTTTCCAGCGGGTCAGGGCCGGATCCCTTGGGCCGCGAAATGAGATTGATCCTACTGCAATAATAGATTACAAACGCGTCATCATTGGTGCCGGGTGCAAAATTGGAAAAAATGTGGTTATTGAAAAAAATACCATTATCGGCAGTAATGTGACCATAGGAGAGTTTACGGTGATCGGATCGGAAGGTTTTGAGTTGCGGAGACTCTCCGGAGAAATTATTCCCGTGATTCACCTTGGCGGCGTTATTATTCACGATAATGTTACAATCGGCCCCCGTGCGTGTATCGACAAGAGCTCCCTTGGAGAATATACTGAGATTGGGGAGAACTCAGTCATCATGGAGGGGGTAGAGGTCGGCCACGGGATAAAAATTGGCCGCAATGTAACCGTAATGGAAGGGACGATGATCGGGGGATATGCAAAAATCGGAAACAATGTGAAGATTGGCAGGCGTTGTTCAATCTCGGATGGCCTGTCATTAGGCGACAATGTGGTCACCCCTGATCATTCTGTCGTGACACGCGATGTGAAAAGTCCTGTCCGGGTTACCCCCTCAGACGTGTGACCGATGAAAATTATGGAATTCCCTATGAAGTTGTCTGATGTATTTCCCGAAAAAACCAGTATCGTCCGCGATGGAAATTTTTTATCAGCGGGAACGCTGTACTCGCACCATCCGTCTCAGATAGTCTATCTTACCCGGAAAAACGATATTCCGAAAATTCTTCAAAACCCCTCAATTTCATGCGTTATCATAACCCCAGATCTCGTTTCCAAAATTCCTGAGAATATCGGGATTGCCACCGCGGAGGATCCCAGGCACGCATTTTTTATCCTGCTCAGCGCCCTGAGTCATGATCCGCAATTTGCCTTACCCCCATTTGCCAACCGGATTTCCCAGTCAGCAAAAATTCACCCGAGCGCAAAAATTGCACCCAACAGTGTTGCCGTGGGAAAAGATGTGATCATTGAAAAAAATGTTGTGATCCATGAGCAATCGATACTTGACGAAGGAACTATCGTCAGGTCCAACAGCATTATCGGGGATGACCAGTATCTTTCGGGAGCCCTTTCGGGAGCTTCCGGCATCCGATGCTCTGGCGGAGTGCATCTCCATCGGGAAACAGACATTCACGCGAATACCCGGATCAGCCGTGCTTTTTTTAAAGGATACACCGAGATCGGCGAGCAGACAAAAATCGACAATCTTGATGCAGTCGGGCAGGGGACAATTATTGGAAAACGCTGCCTGATCTGTGCAGGTGTTACTATTGGAGAGTCGGTGCGTATTGGTGATGACATCTGGATAGGGCCCAACGTTACCGTGGAAAGCCAGGTCAGCGTCGGGAATAATGTGTATATCACCCTTGGTTCCACGGTCAGATATGATATTGAAGACGACAAAGTCGTGAAAGATAATTTTGCCATCGACCGGAAACGGTTCAGGAAAGTCATACGGGGAATGTGATCCCCGTAATTTTTTGCAGCGGGGATAAGACTATCCATCTGAGAAAGCGATACAAGCTGGACATGGTATGCAGAATATTGGCATTGGCACGGATATCGTAGACATCTGCCGATTCGAAAAATCCGGTGATGCCGCATTCTCTGCATTTCTTAATAAGAATTTTACAAAGAAAGAACTGGAATATTGCCGTTCCAAAGATAATCCTGCCCCTCATCTTGCAGCTCGGTTTGCCGGAAAAGAGGCGGTGATGAAGGCACTGTATAGTCTGGGCATAGTCAATATTTTTTATCCGTCGATAGAGATCCTCAATGATAATCGGGGGGTTCCGTACGTCAGAATTAATACCGATAATGCTGAAAATTTAAGTATAAAATTGAGCTTGTCGCACAGTTCTGAAATGGCACTTGCTTTCTGTATCATCATAGGGGAGATCTGATCTGGCAATATTTGACGAGAATATTATCAGGCAAATTTTTTCCGAAGCGCTGGGAATACCCCTGGATCAAGTGACCGATTCGCTGGCGTACAACTCCTGTGAGCAATGGGACTCTCTGAAACACCTGCAGATGATCGCCATGATCGAAGAACGTTTTGATATTGAAATCGAGATGGACGACATCATCGCGATGGAAAATTTCGCGAAGGTGAAGGAAATTCTTCACAAGTATCTCACGTAACCGGCCATGAATTTTGTTGATTATCTCTTCGAAAATATCACCGACCCTGAAAAAGGCTGTATATTGTCCCGGGAAGGCGTTCTTACTTACCGGGATCTTATTTCCCGTATCAACGGCCTGGCATCGTACCTTGTTTCGAAGATCGGATCAGGGAACGAATGCCTTCTCCGTTCTGAGAACAACTTCTTCTTCATAGTCGTATATCTCGCGATCATTAAAAGCGGGAATACTGCTCTCCTTGTCGAAACCCGGGTATCGGAACCGCACCTTGCGGCAATCTATCGCCAGTGCCATATCCGGATCTCATTCGTCCAGAAAAAATTCCTGAAGACTGCGATTGAAGGTACCATCATAACTGAGGAAACCCTTTCATCAATCCCTCCTGCTTCCGGATTTGCGAGCACGCCAACGAGAGAAGATGACGTTGCGGTTGTGATCTTCACCTCCGGCAGCACCGGCGCGAAGAAGGGGGTCATGCTGACGCATAAGAATCTGTGCGCCAATACCGGCTCAATCGTCCAGTACCTGGAACTGACTCCTGACGATCGGATGTGCGTGACCCTGCCGCTCTTTTACTGCTATGGGGCCTCTCTGCTCCATACGCATCTTCGGGCCGGCGGGAGCATTTACCTTTCCAATAACATTTTCATCGGCGGAGTGATTCGGGATATCAATACTTTCGGCTGCACTGGATTTGCCGGTGTCCCGAGCACTTACCAGATCCTGATCAACAAGACCACGTTCCTTAAAGAAGAACTCCCGACTCTGAAGTATATGCTGCAGGCGGGCGGGCAACTGTCCAATAAATATATACGGATGATCGCCGAGGCATTCCCCAGGAAAAAGTTTTACGTAATGTATGGTACAACCGAAGCTACTGCCCGGCTCTCGTATCTCCCGTCCGACAAAGTCCTCACCAAACTGGGGTCTATCGGCAAAGGCATTCCCGGCGTTACACTCGAGGTCCTTTCCGAGAAGGGAACACCGGTACGGCCCGGCGAAATCGGCGAGATAACCGCTGTTGGCGATACTATCATGCAAGGTTACTATGGCGATCCGGAGGGGACCGCCGCTGTCGTGAGAAATGGCCGGCTCTACACCGGGGATCTTGCTACAGTCGATGAAGAGGGATACATCTTTATCCGCGGGAGAGCGAAAAACATCATTAAATCCGGGGGATACCGGATTTCACCGAATGAAATTGAAGAGTTTATCTGCTCCCTCGACGGGGTTCAGGGATGCGTGGTCATAGGTCATCCTGATGACATCATGGGAGAAGCGATCGTGGCAATTGTCCAGCATTCCGCCAGGCAGCCGGAAACGGATCTGAAAGAGGTTATCCTGACAAGGTGCACACATCACCTGCCTGGGTACAAGGTCCCGACCAGGGTCTTCCTTGTGAAGGAGTTCCCGCTGAACGCGTCCGAAAAAGTAGATAAACCTGCACTTGTTTTGTATGTTGAGGAAGAATTGAAAAAAAATGACAAGGCAGGCCAATAATGCCGGATTCCGGACCTGATCCTGCTCAGATTGCGATGATCCGGGATGCAATCATTGCGGAGCATCCCTACTCTCAGGATGACGGGCAGAAATCCAGGACCCTTTTACCGGTAATCAAACAGCAGCTCAACATCGCACGACGATCCAACCCGGTCATCGATGATTATTACACGAAACTCGGCATCGACGTCGAGGCCATGCAGAGCCTCGAAGATGTGCCGAATATTCCGGTGCAGATGTTCAAACTCTTCGATCTCAGGACGTGCCCGGAACATGCCGTTGTCAAAATACTAGAGTCCAGCGGCACAACCGGCAGCCTGCCGAGCCGGATTCCCCTTGACAAATCCACCACGTTAAACCAGATCAAGGCGCTGAAATCGATATTGTCCGATTACATGGGGAAGAACCGCAGAATCTTCCTTGTTATCGATCACGAAGGAATCAATAACCCGGTTCATGCATTTTCTGCCCGCACTGCCGGAGTCCGGGGGTTAAGCATCTATGCCAAAAAAACCTTCTACCTCCTTCAGGAAGTGGATGGAAAGCTGGCCCTCAATATGCCGGTCATCCGGGAAATTATCGAGAAGTATTCGCACGAAGACGTGTATGCTTTTGGCTTTACGTACATCATCTGGACGACGTTCTACGAGCAAATCAAGAAAGAGAACATCCGGTTTTTTTTTAAAAATTTCATCCTCTTCCATGGCGGGGGGTGGAAGAAGATGCAAAAGCTTGCCGTTTCAAAAGAGACATTTTCGGAATCGATTGCATCAGTTTTCGGAGCAGAACCCCGGTCAATTCTTGACTTTTATGGGATGGCAGAACAGACCGGAATAATATTTGTCGATTGTACAGAAGGGAACAAGCACGTCCCCGGTTTTTCTCAGGTGATTATCCGGGATCCGTTTACCCTCGAGCCCTGCGGGATCGGCAAACCCGGGTTCATTGAGGTCATGAGTATCCTTGCGGACAGCTATTACGATCAGGCCGTCTTGACTGAAGATCTTGGCTTCCTTGTCGGTGTCGGCGATTGCCCGTGCGGTCGGAAAGGCCGGTATTTCCGGTTTATTTCACGGGTCGAGAAGGCAGAGTTGCGCGGATGCGGTGACACATTCAGGGAATGAGACTATGTTTACATGTCATCTCGCTGATGGGAAGTTCGGGAAGCAATCCTGTTCGGATCTCGACTATATCGCAAGCAGCCTTACCAGGAACCGTGAAGTCCTTGCATCACTTCCGATTGATGCCATCATAAAAATCCTCGACGCGTTGGGGAAAAAAGTGCTCAGGAATGCCGACATCAATACCATGCCGGGCGTCAGTTTCATTGCCCTGTGGCTTCGGCGCGAAAACCTGGAAAAACTGTGTGAGATCAATTATTCTGACCGGCGGTACCTCGACGGTTTCTGCAAAAATGATCTCAATTTTCTCATGATGGCCCAGCCTCGGGGAATCGTCTGCCAATGGATTGCACCAAACATGCCGACGCTGGGCTTCTTCTCCATTGTCCAGGCAATTCTTTCAAAAAATGGAAGCCTTGTCAAGATGCCGGAGGAGTATATTCCACTCATTGTCGCTATACTTCGTGAGTTGGAAACTATAGCCATCGATCATGATGGCATGACCTACCATGGCAGGACAGTTCTTGGATCCATAGCGATCGTTTCCTTCGAAGGTAAAAACGCGAGCGACAGCGAGAAATTCTCTCTCGTCTCAGACTGCCGGGTCGTGTATGGTGGGAGCGATGCAATACGCGCGATTTCCCGGCTGCCCTGCAAGGACCATTGTGAGACCATTATTTTTGGCCCAAAATATTCATTTGCCGTTTTCGACCGGGAGTATATCGAATCAGCAGCGCTTGATAAAGCGCTGGATCTTTTTGCAAAGGATGTTTGCGTGTTCAACCAGATGGCGTGTTCGTCACCGCATGTACTATTTCTCGAAAGAAGCAGTATTTCCCTGGACACCTTTGTTGACCGTCTGCGACGCTCCTTTGGGAACCTCACCCCTGCCCTGAAAAACCAGACTATTTCCAACAGCATGTCGTCCAAAATTATCAATATCCGGGCACTTTACCGCTTATCGAAAGGAAAGAACTGCACGGCCCCGCAGGATCTGGGCTGGACCATTCTTACTGACCAGAATATCAGTCTGGAGGAGCCGATCCAGGGGAAATGCATCTTCATAAAAGAAGTTAATTCGGTTGACCAGGTGATACCGCTCGTGAATCATAAAATCCAGGCATTGTCGATCGGCATCCCTGACCCCAAAAAACGGGAAAAATTTGCACGGGAAGCTACCTATCGCGGCGTTGACCGGGTCGTCATTCCCGGCGCGATCCATGATTTTACCTTACCGTGGGATGGGATAATGACCCTGAACCGTCTGGTCCGCTGGGTAATCCTGAAAAATAACTGAGATTACTATGCTGAAAATGGCACCAGCTCCCTGCGGAGGAACATGGAGGCGAAATGATTGGAAGGCGATGATGTACCGGCGAATCGCTTTTCATTGCAGGACTCAGGAGTTTATATGAAAAGGCAAGGGTAACTGGTGATGAGGGTATGCAGATGCTGCTGAAAGGAAAAAATGCAGTAATCACGGGCAGCTTAAAAGGGATTGGTCTTTCGACCGTTGACCTTTTTGCGCGGAACGGTGCCAATATCTGGGCCTGTGCCCAGTACCAGGACGCTGCCTTCGAGAGTCACATCCGGCAACTTTCGGCGGAGAATAATGTCTGGATTCAACCCCTGTATTTTGACCTTCTCGATCCTGAGAAGATCAAAAGTGCATACCAGGAAATACGGGAATCAAAAGAGCGGGTGGACATCCTTGTCAATATTGCCGGCATGACTCATGACGCCCTGTTCCATATGACGACCATGGAGCAGATGAAAAAAGTTTTCGAGGTAAATTTCTTCTCCCAGATGCTTCTCACCCAGTACATCACCAAGAACATGATGCGCAATAAGGCCGGGAGCGTCATCAACATCTCCTCTATCTCGGCGATTGACGGAAACCCCGGGCAGCTTGCCTACACCGCGAGCAAGGCAGCAATTATCGGAGCGACAAAAACGCTATCGGCCGAGCTTGCAGGGTATGGTATACGTGTCAATGCCATTGCGCCCGGCGTCATCGATACCGAAATGACGCAGAAAATGCCGCCTGAAGTACTAAAACGACTCATGGGCAAAAGTGATCTGAAACATCTCGGATTGCCATCGGAAGTTGCCGGGGTTATTTTATTTCTGGCATCAGATATGTCATCATACATTACGGGACAGGTACTCCGTGTCGATGGCGGTATCGGATAGCGGTGGAAAAATGCTCCTTCACAGGAAGAACGCTATAATAACGGGATGCGCGCATGGGATCGGGAAAGCGATACTGGAATTGTTTGCTGAAAATGGTGCCAACATATGGGCATGCGCACATACGAAAACCGATGAATTCGAGGCGATGACCCGGTCGCTTTCCGAACAATATCATGTGGAAATCTGGCCGCTTTACTTTGATCTGCACGACCAGGAGCAGGTAAAATCTGCGGCAAAATCCATCACCTCGCAAAAACTGCAGGTCGATATTCTCGTGAACAATGCCGGGATCACATATAACGCATTGTTTCTGATGTCATCGGTGGAAAAGATGCGGGAGGTTTTTGAAATAAACTTTTTCGCACCCTTTTTGTTTTCACAATATATTGCAAAGGCGATGATGAAACAAAGAAAAGGTAGCATTATAAATATCTCATCATCTGCGGGAATTGACGGAAACGCCGGACGATCGGTATACGGAGCGAGTAAGGCGGCAGTCATCTGTGCCACAAAGGCGATGGCGGCAGAGCTCGGCGAATCGGGGGTCCGGGTGAATTCCATAGCACCGGGAATAACACGGACCACGATGCTCTCGAGCATGACGGAGAAAGTCATTGAGGAGACTATTCTCCAGACAGCCATGAAGCGCATGGGAAACCCTGATGACATAGCAAAGGCAGTGCTGTTTCTGGCCTCTGATATGTCCTCCTATGTGACCGGGCAGGTAATCCGCGTCGATGGCGGGATGTAACTTTCCTTCGAGGGAACCGATGACAACCCAGGACGAGACGATACATAACCTAGAAGCGATGGCCAGAAGAATGCGAAGGTGCGCTCTCACGTTAGCCTTATCGGCAGGGAATAATGGCGCACACGTGGGTTCGGGATTGTCCATCATTGAGATAATGGCAGTCCTGTATGGCGGGATTCTGAAAATTGACCCGAAATATCCAGCCTGGGATGGCAGGGACCGGTTCATCCTGAGCAAAGGCCATGGTACGCTCGGGTACTATCCTGCCCTCATGGAGGCAGGCCTCATCACACGAGAGGAGCTTTCCACGTTTGAAAAGAATGGCGGAATCCTGCCGGGCCAGCCGGTGATGAATATTGAAAAGGGGATCGAATGTTCCAGCGGGAGCCTTGGACACGGTCTTTCGCTGGGCGTCGGCCTTGCGCTGGCAGGAAAACAACGAGGGTCGGATTATCGCGTGTTTGTCCTGATGGGCGACGGAGAGTGCAATGAGGGGTCTGTCTGGGAAGCCTCCATGGCCGCGAAACATTACCGGCTTTCAAATCTTGTGGCTATTATCGATGCAAATGATATGCAGTCTGACGGTGCACGGTGCGACATCATGGCCGCGGATTATGCAGTGATGTGGAAAGGGTTCGGATGGGACGTTTTGGTTGTTGATGGGCATAATGTGAAAAACCTGTTTGAGACCCTGAGCATGAAAAACCGGACAGATTCACCCCGGGTTATTATTGCGAGAACTGTAAAGGGAAAAGGAGTTTCTTTTATGGAAAACAACAACGAATGGCATCACAACCGGTTGACCCAGGAGCAATATGATGCCGCCATACGGGAACTCCCTCTCTAGCCGGGTGAAAGTATGATCGAATTCAATTCACTCAATGCCCGGTTGTGGTCGAAGCTTGGCCAGCGTGTAACTTTTGGCATGGCGATGATAGAACTCGGACGCGAACTGGACGACCTCGTCGTTCTCACAGGAGATCTCTGTACAACCTCCGGGCTGGACCGGTTCAGGGCCGCATTTCCTGAAAAGTTTTATAATATCGGCATTGCCGAGCAGAACCTGATCGGTATCTCGGCAGGTCTTGCAAAGGAAGGGAAAACCGTCTTTGCGTCCACATTTGCGACCTTCGGAGCAATGCGGAGCTATGAGCAGGTACGGCTGAACCTCGGGTACATGGGACTCAATATCAAACTGGTCGGGCTTGGAAGCGGCTTTGCAATGGGAATGTTCGGGAACACGCATTATGGCATCGAAGACGTTGCCCTGATGCGTGCGATCCCCGGCCTCTGCATCCTATCACCTGCCGATTGCACCGAGGTGGTGAAGGCAACCATGGCAGCTGCTCTGCACGAAGGTCCCTTCTATATACGGCTTACCGGGGTGACAAATAATCCGGTTGTGTATAAAAACGACTACGTGTATGAGATCGGGAGGTCAATCTGCGTAAAACCCGGCTCTGATATAGCAATCATCGCGACGGGGTCCATGGTCCACCATGCGCTCGAGGCTGCAAAAATCCTCGCATCTCAGGGAATATCAGCAGAGGTGACAGATATGCACACAATAAAACCGCTTGATTATGATGCTATCAAAACCGCTGCAGCTCACAAGAAGCTGATTGTTACTGTTGAAGAGCATAGTGTCGTAGGAGGGCTTGGGGGAGCTGTTGCGGAGTACCTGTGCAGCCTCCCGCACGCTCCCCGCCAGCTCATCATCGGTATGCCGGATGCTTTCCCAATCGCCGGGGACTATAACTATCTCCTGGAACAAAACGGTCTTACCGGCCCACACATTTCCGAAAAGATACTGACCGCATTCAATTCAGGCACGGATTACTAAAAGACAGGCGAACCTTTCATGCGACGCTACACACTCGGCCTTTCCAATATGTATCCGCCTGGCATACCAAAAGGTTCTGCAGGGATAATTCTGACGACACATCTTCTTGAACATTCCCCGCCATCGCGGCCCCGGCCCGGCTCCTTCCGGGGGCGGGCTCGGATCCAGCCATCAGGGCCTGGGGGGCCCATTCACCAGCAGAGCCCGTCAGGGAGTGCAGGTCGACGCTGTTTTCCGGCATAATTCACGATCCCGGGGATCCCCCTCCCCCGGTATTATATGTAGATTTTGGAAAATATACAATATGAACGTTCCCAAGCACCGCCCGTGGGTGTTGCTGTACCCTTAAAGGCAGTCCAGTTCCCCTGGGGGGAACACGGGAGTGGACCCGGGGCGGGGTTTGGGAAACCACTGGCGGGACGATGTGGGTGAGGCAGGCCCCCCAGATCCTGAGCGGCTTTAAAACCATGGAGTTCCTCCCGCCCCTTGGTGATGGGGGTTATCTGACCTGGTCGTGCTCGTATGCGAGCATGTCCCTGAGCGACTGGATCAGGGGGATGGAGGGTTTCCAGCCGCAGGTGGCCGTGACGAGGGAGTTGTCGCTCCGCTGGACGGGCACGGGGATGGGCCGCGCCTTTTCGGGGAGGAGCACGGGGTAGCGCTTCCCCGTGACCTTCCTCACCAGCTCGATGACCTCGGCCACCGAGTGGTCCTTCCCGCTCCCGATGTTAAACGCATTCCCCGCGCAGCGGTCCCCGAAGTCGGGGAGACCTGCGAGGGACCAGCAGGCAGAGGCCAGGTCCCGGACGTCGATGAAGTCCCGCCTCGACGTGAGGTCGGCGAGGGATAGCTCCTCCCGCTTCCCGCTCTCGATCTCGGCCACCTGCCGGACGATCTTCCCGCAGACATAGGCATCCGTCTGGCCCGGGCCGACCAGGTTGAAGGGCCGGACCACGGCGACAGGGAGCTCGCGGGTGGCGGCGTACGACCGGGCGAGGAGGTCGGCCGCCACCTTGGAGACCGCGTAGGGGGTGACGGGGCGCAGCGGCGCCGACTCGGGGATCGGGCCGGGCCCGGCATACCCGTACTCGGCAGAGGACCCGGTGGCGACGACTCGGACCGGGTCCCGGAGGGCACAGGCGGCCTCGAGGAGGTTCCGGGTGGCGATGACATTTCCCGCGAGGAGCTCCTCGAGGGTCCCGTGGTTCTGCCCGGCGAGGTGGAGGATGATCCCCGGTTCCACATCCCGGACCCGGGTGATGGTCTTCTCCCGGTCCAGGAGGTCGAGCTTCACGGGGCTGAACCGGTCCGAGGGCGCGGGGAGGTTCTTCCGGTAGACAGCGGTGACCTCCCGGTCGCCTTCGGGGCCGAGGAGGTGGCGGACCATGGCCCGCCCGGCCAGGCCGCCTGCACCGCTCACGAGGACCCTCATCGGAGGAAGAGATCATGGTAGCGCTCGAATTCGACGATGGAGCGCTCGTAGTCATCGGGCCGCCCGATATCGAGCCAGTATCCACCGTGCGGGTAGGAGTAGACCGGGGCACCCCCCACGATGAGGGCGAGCATGAGCTCGTCAAAGCCGAAGGGCCTCCCTTCGGGGACGAAGCCCAGGATCTCCTTCTGGAAGGCGTAGATCCCCATGGAGACCTCAAAGGGGTAGGTGGGCTTCTCCCGGAAGGCGCGGATCCGGCCCTCGGAGTCGGGTTCCAGGACCCCGAAGTCCACGTTCACCTCGCGGTGGTATGTCGCGATGGTGGCCATGGCCTTCTTCCTCGTGTGGGCCTCCAGTAGCTTCCGGTAATCCAGGTCGGTGAGGATGTCACCGTTCATGACGAGGAAGGTATCCTCGAGATGGTCGATGAGCCTGAGCGGTCCGATGGTCCCGAGCGGCTCGTCCTCGTGGGTGTAGCGGATCGAGAGGCCGGGATGCCGGCTCTGGGCGAGGTAGGCGCGGATGATCTCGTGGAGGTGGCCGGTGCAGATCACCACGTCGGAGAAACCGGCCCGTTCGAGCTGCCGGAGGATCACCTCAAGGATGGGGTACTCCCCGATGGGCATGAGCGGCTTGGGGAGGACCGTGGTGTAGGGGAGGAGCCTCCTCCCTTTGCCGCCCGCGAGGATGACGGCCTGCAGCTCTCCGGTTTTCTTCATATCGTGTACCTCCCGGCCTTGTAGATCTCCAGGTGTTCCCTGATCCAGCTGATGGTCCTCGAGAGGCCCTCGTCCAGGGGAACCTCGGGCCGCCAGCCGAGGGCTTCCCATGCACGGCGGCTGTCGCAGACGAGGCGCATCACCTCGCTCTTCCCCGGCCTCACCCGTTCATCCCCGGTGATGATCCGGGCACCAGGGTTCACTTTCGCGAGGATCTTCCGGGCAAGATCGCCGATGGAGATCCCGATGCCAGATCCTGTATGGATGGTCTTTCCCACGGCTTCGTCCTTTTCGGCGGCGAGGAGAAAGGCCCGGACGGTGTCCGTGACAAAGGTGAAGTCCCGTACCGGGTCGAGGCTCCCCAGCCGGATGCTATTCGAGGTAAGGGCCTGGGTGATGATGGTGGGGATGATCGCCCGGGCAGACTGCCGGGGCCCGTAGGTGTTGAAGGGGCGCAGCGTGACAACCGGGAGGTCGAAGGAGCAGAAGTACGCCTCGGCCATCTTGTCGGCAGCGATCTTGGAGGCCGAGTAGGGGGACTGGCCCTGGAGCGGGTGGGCCTCGTCTATGGGTGTGTACACAGGGCTCCCGTAGACCTCCGAGGTGGAGGTGTGGACAACCCGCTCCACCCCCGCCGAGAGGGAGGCGGAGAGTACGTTCAGGGTGCCGAGCATGTTCGTCCTTGCGTACGATTCCGGAGCCTCGTAGGAGTAGGGGATCCCGATGAGAGCGGCCAGGTGGAAGACCACCTCGTTCCCTTCCACCGCCTTCCGGACACACCCGGCGTCGGTCACGTCCCCCAGGATCACCCGTATCCTGTCCGTGCCGTTGCGGTACCTCTCCTCGAGCATCCCCCAGTCGCTGTGTGAGTTGTAGCGGACGAGCGCGGTGACCTGCGCACCCCTCTCAACGAGGGCGTCCACAAGGTGGGAGCCGATGAACCCCCCTGCCCCTGTGACAAGCACGCGCCTCTCCTGCCAGTTCATCTCCTGCCTCCGGCGTTGTTTATAAGCTCTTTATAATCATCTTCCACCTGAACCATTAACCTACCCCAGTCAGCCCGTTCGCGGACAGTCTCCCTTGCTCTCGCCCCCAGCCGCTTCCGAAGCAAGGGATCTGCGGCGAGGGCGAGGATAGCCTCTGCCAGGGCATCCGGTGCCCTGGGCGGGATCAGGATGCCGTTCTCACCATTGCGGATCCACTCGGGGACCCCGCCCACGGCGGTGCAGATGCAGGGGAGCCCGGTTGCCATGGCCTCAAGCATCGAGACCGGTGTCCCGTCGGAGAGGGCGGTTGAGACAAAGATATCTGCTGCCCGGAGATCCTCTGGAACCCTGTCAAGGGGGGTTCTCTCGTGAAACCTGACGGCATCCGAGAGGCCCAGGGACTCCGCTAGCCGGCGGAGCCGCTCCTCATCCGGGCCTTCGCCTTTGAGGACGAGCCGGAGAGCAGGCTCCCCGGCCCTGGCCAGGGCAAACCCCTTAAGGAGGGTCTCGTGATCGTACGTCGGGAGATAGAGGCGGTTTGAGAAGACGATAACCGGCCCCCCTCCTCCCTTTTCACTACCCGGATCAGGCGCAAACTGGGTGGTGTCAACCCCGAAGGGCATCCACCGGACCTTTTCGTCAGGTATCCCGAAACCAAGCTGGATGTGCCGCGCAATATCTCGGGAAACGGCATAGACCAGGTCGACCCGCTCGAGGATCCTCCGGGTGAAGGTAAAGAGAAGCCATGATCGGGAGGGCAGGATGAGGATGTCATCGCCCCAGGCTGAGACAATGGTAGGCCACCCCTTCTGAACCGGAAGGTGAAACCCGTACTTGGTGATAAAATGGGCATGGACCAGGTCCGGGTCGATGGTCGTGACCAGCCTCCGGATTTCTGCATGGCGTGGCCAGAAGGCGAGGTAGAGGTTCCGGAACCGGGAGGGGACCACGTGCTGGATGACCCCGGGTATGGGGTCAACCGAGGGTTCATAAGTTATGAGATGCACCTCGTGGGCTGTGCTGAAGTGCCTGACCCACCGCTGGGTATGGGTGGATCGTGCGTCAGCGATGAAGCAAAGCCTCACGGGTGGTCCCCTAGTGTTATGTATGAGGTACGTTCTCTGGGGATAACACGCTTTGGATGCATCGTATCAGGGAACTCGCGGTGGCCCGGCCTGCCTTTCTGCGATGGCCACAACCGGGATAGCATCAAGGTCTCCTTGAAGCCAGGGATAGAGGTGCAGGTCCCATCCATTCCCTGATCGCCTCGGGCGGCAGGTTGAACTCATTGAGGTCTGGAATGCGCGCAGCACCCCCCAGGAGAATGCCCTGGCGGCACGGGGCTTGCTGAAGCCGCGGGGAAGCAGCGCCTCATGGGGAGCGATGCCCATACCTATAGGGAAATCGGCAACATCGCTGTCCGGATGGATCGGACTCCTTTTACAATCACCGAGGTTCTCGCTCTGCGTTATCTCTGCGTTATGCCACTCCATGGAGCATATGGTGGAGCAGGGGGATCGGCAGGTACCGGAGTCTCCCTGGGGTAGCGAGAAGGGCCCTCTTTTCATGAGGATCCGTGGGCCCGGGACAGAGAACCACATCCTGACCTCCGATCTATCAGATGCAATGTAGATCCACGTTCCTCTCCTAGGGGTTCCATTCAATCTTGAAGATTCGCCAGAAGGAGGATCGGATTCCCTTATCCATCGCCAGGAGGAGACCAAAATAGACGGCAGCCCCAGCCCCAACCAGGGAGATCGGCTGCAACGCACCCGAGATGGGTATTATATGCATGAGGGCAAGGAGAACGAGGAGCATAGCAAAGACTGCTATTCCTATCTTCTTCAGGACCACCCGGTCAAAGAGGATGGGAGTAAACTTAGCCAGATGGAAATGGGCGTGTATGGTACTTATCCCAACGGTGACCAGGGAAGCAAGGGCAGCTCCGGGAACTCCGAAGACTGGGACGAGAAGGATGTCGAGCAGAAGATTGGTGACTGCCATGGTGCCGGTGACAAAGAACGCTTCACGGACATGGTCAAGGGCCATGAGGTAGGTATAGTAGATCTGCTGGAGGGACTGGATTACGCGCATCCCGATGAGCAGAATGAGGGCAATGCCACCCATGGAGAAGTCTGCCCCATAGAGGTAATAGAGAAGAGGTCCTCCGAGAAGAAGCCCCCCGAAGAGGATGGGGACAGAGAACATCAGGGAGTAGGTACATGCCATAGAGAGTGAGAGGCCGACCGCCTTTTGATCTCCGGTGGAATTCCAGCGGCTGACCTTGACAAAAAGTGTGTTGGACAGCGCCATGGCGATGAAGATAGCACACGAAGAGAAGGTCCAGCAGATACCATAGACACCGACATCCGAGACAGCCATAAAGTATCCGATGACGAGGAGATCCACGTATTCAAAGGCGGTATTCCCCGAGGATGTGAGAAATGCCCAGGTGGAATAGGTGAAGATATCTTTGACATGAACCCAGGTGAACCGGCTCAGGTGGAGATCGATGAACCGCGACTCTATGACGATCTGGAGCAGGATTCCAGCGATCAACCCCCCAATCAGGCCGAGGACCCGGAATCCCAGGTAAACGAGGATCAACTGGATACCAATCCGGAAGAGGTTGTTGGCGAGGCCCGTGGAAGCGGCAAGCCCCAGCCGGTTGCATCCTACGATGGAGGTTCGGATCTGGGCATTGATGATGCCGAGGCCGACTACCGCGATGAGGACCCAGAAGAGACCGGCCTCGTTCAGATCAACGAACCGGTTACGGAATATCACGAAGACGGCAACGGTGAGAGAGTACACGACGATCCGGAGTATCAGGCTTGCGGTGTAGTAGGCATCCGGATCCCTGCCCTCGCTGATCCTCTTCACACCCGCGTATTCGATGCCTGAATCGGAGAAAAGCGAGAGGATCCCATAATACGAGAGGAAGAGGAAGTATATGCCGAGCACCTCTGCCCCCACCCGGTGGGCATAGAACATCGTGGCAAAGAACCCGGCGATGGTGATGCCGATGGTTGAGATGAGGAACATCATCCCGTGACGCTGTACTTCCGTCTCCCGTGACTCAGTTCGGCTCGACATGGAGGTTCATCCAAAATGCAAGGATTGAAGAGGAGTATGTTGCTTTGGTATTGTTCTCTCTGAAAAATGATAATCCCTTGGTTTTAAGCCGGATTGGGGTGGCGGGCAGGTGGGTGTGGGACTGTGTTCGTCCCAGCCCTCCAGGACCAATCGCTCGAGCCGGAGGGTGGGCACGCGGATGCAATCGTTTGCATGGAAAGCCAGGGGTGTCGCGTTCTCAGGATTCATCCTGACGATGCACAGGAGAAGGGTGAGGGGGTTGCGGAAGGAGCATGATTGGGCCTTTCGAATCGTGGAACCAGCACACCGGAACACTGACCCGCGGCATCTTTGTTCACGGAGAGCAGGGAACAAGGTTTCATCGCTGTTGCCAGTGTGTCCGCAGCCATGGCAGGGAACCCTGCAGGAAAGACCGGTAAGCCCGTCCCGGCGTCACTCAGGAACGTGCAGCTCATCGGGTCCGATACCCGCTCTCCATTTTAGTGCTGGATAGCGGGAATGCCACAACCCCCAGGTTGTCTGTATCCCTGCACCTTCGAGATCAGCCTCCAACGGGGCTCCGCCGGAACACCTATCGTTTACGCGATGTACATATATCAACGGGCACAATCCCTACTGAGGACCGTAAATGCCCGCTGATCCCCCCCCTGCCCTCCCGCGGGTTGCCATTGTCATTCTGAACTGGAACGGGGGTCGGGATACCATCGAGTGCCTTGAGTCGGTCTTCCAACTCAATTACTGCCCACTGTATATAATCGTCGTGGATAACGGCTCAACTGATACATCGGTGGAGACCATCAGGGGCTACTGCAGCGGGACTATTGGGGTCAATTCACCGCTTTTCCCACAGGTTCGGCAGGCAACTCCTGTTCCCTGTATAGACTTCTCTGCAGATGAAACAATGGATGAGGAGATTATCCGGTCACGCTTGCCGGCCTCCCTTGAAAAGAGATCGATCATCCTCATACTGAACCCCGAGAACAGTGGCTACGCGAAAGGGAATAACCTCGGTATACGGTTTGCGCTCCGGGCCCTCTCTCCTGATTATATCCTGATCCTGAATAATGATGTTATCATCACTGATTCCTCGCTCCTCTATCGCCTCGTTTCCCATTGCGAACAGGATCCGGGAATCGGGGTGATCTCCCCATTGATCCGTTCCACGGATGGATCCATCCAGCGTACATGCACCCGAAGCCTGCCGGTATTCGCTGACTTCCTCTTCGTGCATTCTTTCCTCGGCCAGAAGATCTTCAGGGAGAACAGAATCTGGAAGCGGTACTACCACGATGATTATTCTTTTAACGCGCCGGGGGAATTCGAGGTGATCAGCGGGGCATTCATGCTCTTTCGGAGTGATGCACTCCAGGAGATCGGTCTTTTTGATGAGGAGACCTTCCTCTACTGGGAGGAGCATATCGTAGGATGGAAGCTGAAGGACTGCGGCTGGAAATCGGTGTTATACCCGCAAGCAGCCGTCATCCACAAGGGGGAATCAACGATCAATACCTTCAATTTGAAGTCCTGGGCACGTTACTGGTCAATCCGGAGCGAGTTCACCTTTATTTCGAAATACTCCCATCTGAATATCCTTGAGCGGGGCCTGATCACAGCAGTTCTCGCACTTGAAGCGTGTCTCGCGCTCCTCTTTGCAGCCCTGCGCCCGGGCAGGAAAGAGTTGGACGCACACTGTGAGATGCGCATCCTCCGATTCCTCTTGCTCCGCCAATGAACCTGGATAGGGAAGGAGGGTTCTCTATCGCCCGGAAGGGATGATGATCCTCTCGCAGGGCTATCAGGCAGGGAAGCCATGAGAATTGTTCAGGTTAAAATAGGGGGCTATTGGGCTAAGGAAAGGTAATCTACCGTTGATACACTATTTCCATGCTCTTCAGTCAAAGAGAGGAGTTGGAGTGGGCCAAGTCCTCATGGTCTCTCTCACCACTTCCGCGGCCCGTTCAGCACCACGGCCATCATCTGCATGGATCCCGTAAGACCTGATGAATTCATCGTCCCGCAGGGAATAATCAGGGTCACCTGATGGTCGCCCAAGGAACCGCTCCACTCCCTGTGCAAACTCATCAATGGTATTAAACAGGTAGGCACGGCGGGAGAGAACCTGCCAGGCCGGATTTTCGACACCCCCCAATCCGGTGTACACGAAGAGTGGCAGGGGAAAAAGGGCGGCCTGCAAGATGCCAGTGGAAACATGATCCAGGAGAACTGCTGCTGATTTCCTGACCAGATCGGGGATGGAGTACTCCTGTACAACGATCCTGATATTTCCGACTCCCCTGTCCGAGATGAGGCTCTGGAGCGGCTCCCGGTCCGTGTGGGAAGGGTGGAGCTTGATGATGAAAGTCCGGTCCCGGTGAGCCTGTGCCAGCTCGACAACACCCTTCTGCACGGACCACAGATGCTCATCCCATGTTACGGGGTCGAAGCCTTGTGATATGAAGTAGAACTTTTTCCTAAGGAAGGAGGTGGTTATGTACACAATTGGGCTCAAATCGGGCTGCATCTTTTTTAATGTGCGGGTACTCCTGACGCGGTCAAGGCTGCTGGAACCGGTAGGAATGAAGGCCGGACTGGCCTTCAGACCCAGCTGTTCGACGGTGCGCCGGTATTCCGCTGCCACCCCTTCGCCAAATACTAGGTGAATATCAGAATGAAGGAACTCGAGGTAAGGCATCATCGGGTGATAGCAGAAGCCTGCGCCGCCGTGCTGCCATGAAATGACCGGAATCCTGCTGTCGCGGGCTGCCTGGACCACGGCATGCCCACCAGGGCTGTCATGAGCAGAGAGGAGCAGACATCGGATCCCTTTCCGGTGAATCATTTCCCGCGACAGGGTGTAGGCAGCGATTGATTCGGCGGTAGACCATCCCACAATTTCTGCTATCTTATCAGAAAGAAAAGACCCAACATCAATGCCAGAGACCCGGGTGAAAAACCCGGTCTCCAAAGATCTCGGGAGGAGATCAATAACCTCTTTTTCGAATGTTCGCAGTATGTCCCGCTCCCTGGGGATATGTTCATCGGTAATCCGGTATATAGGGTAGCACCCGGCACGGATGAGTTCTGTGAGGGAGTCATCCCAGTTGTAACCACTCCCGTATATCAGGGCCGGCATGTCACATCGCGAGAGGAAAGAACTGAGGATAATCCGCGCTGCCGCCAAGATTCCATCCCTCTTCAGGGTAATGCCTGTATTGAAGAGGAGATCATGGTTCTTGAGGAGCGCAGCACTCCGCGGCCTGCCTGATCCTTCAACCTCCCAAGTACTGCTCTGCAACCCTCCGGGATGTGGATGGATCGTTTTCACAGGAACCGGCCACCCGTCAAGCTGAAGGATTGGGGAATAGAGGGATTCTTTCTCTGCAAAACCATACCCACTCCCTCTCATCTCGCCTGAATACGACGAGTAGATCCTCACTTCCTCTGGAGCATCCTGCGCGAAGATCCGGTGCAGAATATCCACCGAGCAGTGGACCATGTCAAGGAGGATCTTGAGGTTGTAGGTTACATACTGCGCCGGGGTGAGGGATGGTATCCCATGGATGCGGGAGAGCCCTGCATCGAGCGTCGAAGTGAGACGTTCCAGTGCATGGTACCTCTCCATGCCCTCCCGTACCCGTTCTTCCCTTCCGCCATAGTCAATGAGAGTTCTGTGAGGGATCTCTTTCAGATCCAAGAGACAGGAAATGTTCGGGTTCAGGGAAATGAGACTGGTATTGTGATCCTCCACTGCCCCATCCAGTAAAAGCTCGTTGATGCTTCTCGTATCTTCAATGAGGGCTATCTGCACGGTCCTTTTCCTTCTCCCTAGCTGCATGGAACCTTCTGCAGGATAATTATAATGCACCGATCACTGGTGAGATCGGTAATGTTCTGACTCGTGCGGCGAATAGGACTGGAGTATATCGTAAAAAATTTCATAGAAGGAGCTTTTTTGGGGATATACCAGAAAAACATTTTGAGAAATATAATAAAATTATAGTAATAGCTTACCTATTCTTGGTATCAATGCAACGATCGCACGTATCAGATCATTTCCGTCGGCTCCCTGCTTTTCTCAGAAGAATTCTGAGGGAGAGTTACTGGAACTTCCACCGTGAAAGGGTGAGGAGAAGGATCCTCGATTACTATTGCTCCAGGGAAAAGACAGATGACGAAGCTGCGGTGATCGCATATCTCCGAGAAAATCCTCTCCATGTCTTTCCATACGAGTTCGTCAAAAAATATAGCCCACAGGATATAGTAGTCGAATACGATGCCCGGAAGGGTCTTCCGTATTCAACCTATCATGGCAGGCGGCTCTATTACCCGCCTGATATGCCTGACGATGAGATACGAACCTCTCTGCTCAATCAACTGATCGAGCAGGATCCCGCCTCCCCCCACCGATATCTCACCAGGGGATGTTCCCCCACCATTGGAGACGTTGTGGCAGATATCGGTGCCGCTGAAGGGACTTTCTCCTTGGATGTGGTGGAGGGGGCACGGAAGGTATACCTCTTCGAACCCGAGGCGCGGTGGCATTTACCACTCCGAGCAACTTTTGAACCGTGGAGTGAAAAAGTGGTGATTATTCCAGCTGTAGTGTCTGATACGGACAGCAATGGCTGCATCAGCCTTGACAGGTACTTTACGGGGAAGGAATCGGAGGTCCACTTTCTCAAGGTAGATGCCGAGGGGGCAGAGCGAAAGGTGATGACAGGAGCAAGGGGGTTGCTTACCAGGGGTCATCATCAGAAAGGTGTGATCTGCACCTACCACCGCCAGGATGATGGGCAGGAGATCCGCAAGCAGCTACAGGGACTCGGATTCTCCACATACTTCTCCACGGGTTACATGATCTATTACTGGGATAAGCAGATCAGCGGACCCTACCTGCGCCCATGCCTCATCCGTTTCACGCAATACGCAGAGGTATAGCGATACCCGGTCCGGAAGAACCCTGGACGCCCTCATCCATCTCAGGGTAAATGTATCACTGGGGACCCCTGGAGCTTCAATCGCGGTTAATATGGCAGAGGATGATAGGAGCTATCAGGTGATTGATTTCTTTCTGCAATCAAACTGATAGGTTCATGTGCTGCCATTGAGTGGATCCGCTCCTAGGGATGACTCGTTGCCATTCCTGGTTTTAATATGATAATCCTACTATCTAAAGTGGAGCGAGCGCATATTTACACAGCATGGAATACTCCCTCGACGACAAGGTAATTCTCGTCACCGGAGGGACCGGGTCCTTCGGTCAAAAGTTCATCGAGGTGCTCCTCAAGGAGCACCATCCCAGGAGCATCCGGATCTATTCACGAGGAGAACTTCTGCAGATACAGATGGAACAGAAGTTCAATGACGATCGATTAAGGTTTCTGATCGGCGATATCCGTGACCGGCAGAGACTCACCCGTGCTATGAACGGGGTGGATGTTGTGGTGCATGCTGCTGCACTGAAACATGTCCCTGCGTGTGAGTACAACCCTATTGAGGCCGTGAAGACAAACATCGACGGTACCGTCAATGTCATTGACGCTGCCATAGACAACGGGGTTGACCGGGTGATGGCCATCAGCACCGACAAGGCGGTGCACCCGGTGAACCTCTATGGGGCGACGAAGATGGTGGCCGAGAAGCTTATCATCCAGGGGAACTCCTATGCAGGCGGCAGGGTCACCAAGCTCTCCTGTGTCCGGTACGGGAACGTGATCGGCAGCCGTGGAAGCGTCATCCCCCTTTTCCGGGAACAGATGAAGCAGGGCTACATCACTATTACCGATACGAGGATGACCAGGTTCTGGATCACCCTTGAGCAGGGGGTCCGGTTTGTGATAGATTCCCTCCAGCGGATGAGGGGCGGGGAGGTCTTCATCCCGCGGATCCCGAGCATGCGGATCATGGACCTTGCCGAGGCTATCGCGCCAGGGATGGAGAGGCGGGTCATCGGGATCCGCTCGGGCGAGAAGATCCACGAGGTGCTCCTCACCGATGACGAAGCACGGCACAGCCTGGATTGCAGGACGCACTTCATCATTGAGCCCGAGCATTCCTTCTGGAAGAAGGGCAGGGGTGCAGATGAGGTGCCCCTCCCTGAGTCCTTCCGTTATACCAGCGATACGAATGACCGGTGGCTCGGAGTCGATGAGCTGAAGCAGATCCTCGCCGGCGAGACATGAGGGATCAACGATTCACCTGATCTTATGAGTGCCATGAACGCTGAGCCCCATGGAAAAACCCGGGGATTGGGAGGGCTGTATCATGGTTCTGGCTGATCATCAGCGATCTTCGAGAGACCGCCCAGAGGCTGAAGCATCCGGCCACCTCATGATAGTATGGGCATACCATCCCGCGATCCGGCCCTTCGTGCATGGGCCACGATCGGGACCCGGGCATCGGTACGCATGCAGGAAACGGGGGGTAGCGATATGATCATGGTAACCGGCGCAAGCGGCCTTCTGGGGAGCACCATGATTGTGGTGGCCCGGGAACGCGGCGAGGAGGCGATCGGCGTGTACCACACCCATCCCGTCGCGATCCCCGGGGGCCCCTGCGTCCGGGCCGACCTGACCCGAGAAGAGGAGGTTAGCCAGCTGGTGGCCCGGTTCGAGCCGGACTGGATAATCCATACGGCGGCTCTCACGAGCGTGGACTACTGCGAGGACCATCCCGAGGAGGCACGCCTCGCAAATCGCGAGGCAACCCGTCTGCTCGCGGAAGCGGCGAGGGATGCCGGCTCATTCCTGGTCTACGTCTCCACTGACTCGGTCTTCGATGGGGCACGGGGGAGATACCGGGAAGAGGATGATCCTGGGCCCCTGAACGTCTATGCAAAAAGCAAACTGGCCGGGGAAGAGGCAGTCCGGCGAACCCTCCGCAGGTACCTGATCCTGCGCACCAGCATCTACGGCTGGAACCTCCAGCGGAAGCTGAGTCTCGCGGAATGGATGCTCGCACAGCTCGAATCCGGGGAGCCCATCACTGCCTTCACCGATGCCTCCTTCTCACCCATCCTCGTGAATGACCTGGCAGAGGTCATTCTCGATATGCGCACGAGGGCTCTCTCCGGGCTCTACCATGCTGGAGGCAGCGAACCCACGAGCAAATATGGGTTCGCCTGCGTGCTCGCCGATGTCTTCGGCCTCCGAAAGGACCTGATCCAGCCCGGTTCGGTCGATGAAGCGGACCTGCGCGCCCGGCGCCCAAAAAATATTTCACTCGCCACAGAGAAGATCACTCGTGACATGGGAAGGTCAATGCCCGGTATCAGGTCCGGGCTTTCCGCCTTCCGGTCGTTACGCGAATCCGGTTTTGCGGGCCGGCTGAAATCCTACGGCAGGTACTGACATCATGACCCAGATCACCACAGGTTCCCGCACCATCGGGGACGGGAGCCCGACCTACTTCATAGCCGACATCTCAGCCAACCATGACGGGGATCTGGAACGGGCGCGGATGCTCATCCGTCTTGCGGCCCGTTCAGGCGCCGATGCCGCCAAGTTCCAGAACTTCCGCGCCCCGGAGATCGTGAGCGACAGGGGCTTTCGTGCCCTGGGGGGAAAGGCCTCCCACCAGGCGTCGTGGAAGCGGTCAGTGTACGAGGTATACCAGGCCGCGTCGCTTCCCTGGGAATGGACTCCTCTGCTCCGGGAGGAGTGCCTCCGGGCCGGTATCGATTACCTCTCCACGCCGTATGACCTGGAGGCCGTGGCCATGCTCAACCCCCACCTTGCCATCTTCAAGGTGGGTTCAGGCGATATCACCTGGCCCGAGATGCTCCATGCGGTTGCGGGCATGGGGAAGCCGGTCATCCTTGCCACCGGGGCGAGCGAGATCGGTGACGTTGAGCGGGCGATGCAGGTGCTGTCAGCGAACCACGTGCCGGTCGTGCTCATGCAGTGCAATACCAATTACACGGGTTTGCCCGAAAATTTCGACCATATTCACCTGAACGTCCTGCGCACCTACCGGCTGCTTTACACCGATGCAATCCTGGGCCTCTCGGACCACACGAAGGGGCATGCCACAGTTCTCGGGGCCGTTGCCCTCGGGGCACGGGTGATCGAGAAGCATTTCACCGATGATACCTCGCGGGATGGGCCCGATCACCCCTTCTCCATGACGTCCGTGGCCTGGTGGGAGATGGTGGATCGCACCCGGGAGCTGGAGCGGGCCCTCGGTTCTGTGCAGAAACGGGTGGAGGAGAATGAGAAGGAGACGGTCATCCTCCAGCGGCGGTGCCTCCGTGCGCGGCATGACCTTCCCGCCGGCACCGTCCTGGCACGCGATCACCTTGCGGTCCTCCGTCCGGCCCCTCCGGACTCGATCCCGCCCTATGAGATCGAACGGGTGCTGGGTTCCCGGCTCCGGAGTGGCCTCCCGGCAGGCGAGCATCTCCGCTGGGCATTGCTGGAAGGGTGAGTTGTCCAGTGAGGATCCTGTACTTCAGCAGGGGTTACACCCCTCACGATCGGCGCTTCCTGGAGCGGATGGCACGTTCCCGGCACGAGATCCATTTCCTCTCCCTCGAGCAGGTGCCGCTGCCCCTTGAACAGCGGCCGCTACCCTCCCGTGTGCGGGCGTGCGGAAGCCTCTCCCCCATGCCCCTTCCCCCGAACATCCCGGCGGAGATCCTGGGCTTTGCCCCGGCCTTTGAGCTGGTTCTTCAGGAGGTGGCTCCGGACTTTATCCATGCCGGACCTGTGTCGAGTTGCGGGTTCCTGGCCGCCCTCGCCGGCCTTCACCCCTTCCTCGCGATGTCATGGGGCTCTGATCTCCTCCTTGATGCCGGCCGCGACCCGGTGATCCGGTGGATGACCCGCTTCACCCTTGCGAATGCGGATTACTTCCAGTGTGATTGTCAGACGGTGCTTGCGAGAGCCCTTGAGTTCGCCCCCTTGGAAGCGGAACGGGTTCTGCAGTTCCCCTGGGGGGTGGACCTCGGGCGCTTCAAGCCCGGCCCCGGGGCCGGGCGGCTGAGGGGCGAGCTCGGGTGGGAGGATACGTTCATCCTCCTCTCCAGCCGCTCCTGGGAACCCCTGTATGACACCGAGATCCTGCTTCAGGGGTTCCTCCATGCCCATGCACTAGACCCAAGCCTCCGGCTCGTCATGGTAGGGGACGGTTCCCAGAGAGAGCTCGTGCGGCGGTTCATCGGAACGAACCGGCTTGAGGATTCCGTCTATCTCCCCGGCAGGGTTGGCAATGACAGCATGCCGGACCTCATGAGGGTGGCGGATGCCTATGTCAGCGCCGCGCCCGTGGACGGAACATCCATCTCCCTCCTCGAGGCGATGGCCTCCGGTCTTCCCGTGATTGTGGCCGATGGTCCCGGGAATCGCGAGTGGGTGGAGGACGGGAGGAACGGCCGGCTCTTTAGGGCCGGTGACCCTGAGGGCCTTGCCAGGATGATGGGCTGGGCGGGCAGTCTTCCCGGAGGAGAACGGCAGAGGATCGGGGAGCGGAACCGTGCCGTCGCCTGCACGCGGGCTGACTGGGAGCGGAACAGCGGAGCCCTCATCGCCCTCTATGACCGGCTGGAGAATGTGCATGACTAGGAGAGCAGCAGGGAGCACCATGGGCCGGTTCCTGGTTGTCGGGGCCGGTTCCATCGGCAGGCGGCATATCGGAAATCTCCTCTCACTCGGTGTCCAGGCCATCACTGTTGTGGAACCGCAGCCCGGTCGGCGCAGGGAGATTGAGAAGGCGTACCCGGTGAGGGTCACCGGGAGCCTTGAGGAGGCGCTTGGCGACGAGTACCGCGCGGCCCTGATCTGCACCCCGACCTCGATGCACTGCGGCCATGCGCTCGCTGCAGCACGAAAGGGCTGCCACCTCTTCGTCGAGAAGCCGATCGCTGACTCGATGGAGGGGGTACCGGAGCTCCTCGCCGAGATTGAACGCCGCCAGCTCACGACGCTCGTGGGCTGCAACTTCCGTTTCCACCCCGGCCTTCAGAGGGTGCATTCCCTCCTCAGGGAAGGGAGAATAGGGACGCCCCTCTCCGCCCGCGCGAGCTTCGGGCAGTACCTGCCCGACTGGCACCCAAGGGAAGACTACCGGGCCGGGTATAGCGCCCAACGGCGCCTAGGCGGGGGTGTGCTCCTTGACCGGATCCATGAGCTTGACTACCTCTCCTGGCTCCTCGGGGAGGTCGCATCGGTATCCGCGGTGGTGGACCATGTCAGCGCCCTGGAGATCGATACAGAGGACCTTGTGGAGATGATCCTCCGTTTCCGTTCAGGAGCAGTCGCCTCCCTCCACGTGGACTACCTCAGGAGGGAGTACAACGCAAGCCTTGAGATCATCGGGTCGCAGGGGATCCTCAGCTGGGCATTCCAGGACAGCCGCGTGGCATGGTTTACCGCAGGGGAGAAGCAGTGGAAGGAGGAGTCTTGGCCGGGGTATGACCCCAACACGATGTACCTTGAAGAGATGCGCCACTTCCTGGCAGCCCTGGACGGCAGCGAACCTCCTGAGCTTCAGGCCAGGGACGGTGCTCGGATGCTCGCGATCGCGCTGGCAGCACGCCGCTCCGCCGTTGAGGAACGAACCGTGCACCTGGACCAGGCATGATCAGGCCCCGCATCGTTGCAATCGTCCAGGCACGGATGGGATCTACCCGCCTGCCCGGCAAGACCCTGGCCGATCTCGGCGGAAAGCCTCTCATCGAACGGGTGATCGAGCGGGTGAGGGTGGCGCAGCGGATTGGGGGGATCGTCATCGCCACCACCGACGATCCGGAGGACCAGGCGATCATCGCCTGGGCCCGGGCGCACGGGATCGCCTGGTATGCAGGGAGCCGGGATGACGTGCTGGACCGCTTCTACCGTGCGGCGAAAGAGGCCGGGGCCGACCTGATCGTCCGTATCACCGCTGATGACCCCTTCAAGGACCCGGAGGTGGTGGACCGGGTGATCGGGAGGATGCTCGCCTCCCCGGACCTGGACTATGCGAGCAACACGCTCCATCCCACCTATCCCGAGGGACTCGATGTGGAGGTGATACGGTTCCCTGCCCTGGAGCGTGCCTGGCAGCAGGCCCGCCTCCACTCGGAGCGGGAGCATGTGACGCCCTTCATCTGGAAGCACCCGGATCGCTTCCGGCTCGCGTCGGTGGAGCATGATATCGACCTCTCTAGGCTTCGCTGGACCATCGATTATGAGAACGACCTCCGC
Organism: uncultured Methanomicrobiales archaeon; assembly: GCA_964551875.1. Classification (GTDB taxonomy): domain Archaea; phylum Halobacteriota; class Methanomicrobia; order Methanomicrobiales; family JACTUA01; genus JACTUA01. Next base: position 29,306 of record CAZKEV010000022.1, read on the forward strand.
TTCGCCCGCGAGGTCTATGCCCGGTTTCCCGACGGAAGGGTTTTCTTGATGAAGGAGATCCTGGACCTGCTGGCTCGCCACCCTGAGATCGCGGCGATCAACCAGGGCATCGACAGGAACGAGGGTTTCCGCACCTCTCTTGCTCGGGATGATCCGCCCGAACCCTGATGTCCCCAGAGGTCAACGATCCGATATGGAACGGATCACAGACCGGGAACACGCCCACGTGCGGGAAGTCCTGAATTCCCAGTTCCAGACATCAGCCGGGAGCCTGAAGACCCGGCCCCTTGAGGAACTCTTTGCCCGCAGATTCCAGACCGGCTACGCGATCTCCTTCATCAACGGCACGGCCACGATGCATGCAGCCCTTGCAGCAGCCGGAGTAGGTCCTGGAGACGAGGTGATCGTGCCCCCCCTAACCATGGCGAGCACGTCCTTTGCGGTCATGCACGCCGGTGCGCTGCCCGTCTTTGCTGATATCGATCCTTCCACATGGACCATCTCCCCTTCATCCATTGAGAAACTCGTATCAGTGCGCACGAAAGCGATCATTCCGGTCGCGATCTATGGTCTGTTGCCGGACATGGATCCCATCCTTGACCTCGCCGGGGAGCACGGGCTCTTTGTCCTGGAGGATGATGCCCAGTGCTTCCTTGGCAGCTACAAGGGCCGGATCGGGGGGAGCCTCGGGGACGCGGCCTCCTTCAGCTTCCAGTCCTCCAAGCACCTGACGAGCGGAGAGGGGGGGATGGTGACCACGAAGGATGGGGAGCTCGCCGAACGAATCCGCCGCTTCAGCAGCCTGGGCTATGCTGCAGTGGGTGCAGGGGCCGGGAAGGGCAGGATCACCAAGGAGGTGATCCAGGACCCGTGCTACGAGCGGCACATCTCCCTAGGGTGGAACTACCGCATGCCCGAGCTCTGCGCTGCCGTGGCCCTGGGGCAGCTGGAACGCATTGACGAGCTCGTAGCGGTACGGCAGCGGGCAGCCCGCCTCTACCGTGAGGCAATAAGAGGCTGCAGCTGGCTGATACCCCAGGCTGTGCCCAGCACCTGTGTCCATGCGTACTGGACCTATGCTCTGAAGCTCGATCATCCCACACTCTCGTGGTACGCCTTCCAGGAGATATACCGAAGCATGGGGGGGGAAGGGATCTATGCGGCCTGGCAGCTTACCCACAGGGAGCCGGTGTTCAGGGGGAAGATCCTCGCGCCCCACCAGGCCCAGGTCTTTGATGACGGCCTCTGCCCAGCGGCGGAGAACCTCCAGCCACGGCTTCTCCAGTTTAAGACCAACTACTACACTGAAGAAAGGGCAAAGGCCGCGGCTCTGGCCCTCAGAAAGACCATCGAGCACGTGGATATCTCATGAGGGCCTGACCGGGCCCGGGAAAGGCCGTCCCTTCATCCCCAGGAGGAGGGGTAGGAACTCCCGGGCATCCATGAACCCGAAGGCTCCCTTCAGTGCCTCCCGCTCGGTGAGCCGGGTGGTCCCGTCCCTGAGAAGCCCCCTTACCGCGAAGGGCACCGGATCCGGGGTGTGGTTTCTGAGACGGATGGGGGTTGAATGGTCCGGCAGCACCGCGATGATACCCTGGAAGGTCTCCATTATGGTCCCGACCATCCCGTCCACCCGTTCGATGGCCCTCACCTTCTCCTCGACCGACCCCATGTGGCCTGCCTCGTCCGGGGCCTCCACGTGGAGGTAGAGGAACTCAACCCGCTCCAGCGCCTCCCTTGCGTACCGGGCCTTTGCACCATAGTCTGTGTCAAGGTATCCTGTTGCACCAGGTACCCGGATCACTTCCATCCCGGCCAGGCGCGCGATCCCGTTCAGGAGATCCACCGCCGAGATCATCGCCCCGGAGAGGCCATGGAGATCCCTGAAAGCGGGGAGATCCGGCTTCCTGCCCCCGCTCCAGGGCCAGATCATGGTTGCGGGGCGCTGCCCGCGGGAGATACGCTCACGGTTCACCTGCTGGTTGCGGAGGACTTCCCGGGATCTCTCCATCACCCTGATGAGGACGTCAGCGTCCCCACCCTTTGGCAGGTGGTCCCTGATCCTTTCTCCGACAATATCATGGGGCGGGGTGGTGGCAGAGCCCTCGCCCTCCGGGACCACCATGAGGTTGCGGTAGGAGACCCCGGCATACAGGGAGACCCCAGCAACTTCGGTGGCGAGGGCCCGGATCAGCGGACCCCCCTCGCTGCTAGGTATGTGGCCGGCCGAGAAATCCTCCATCACCCCGTCCGTTACGGTGACCAGGTTGCAGCGGTATGCGATATCCCCCTTCCCAAGGGATACACCCATACTCGCGGCCTCGAGGGGACCCCGGCCGGTGTAGTACTTCCTCGGGTCGTACCCCAGGATGGAGAGGTTCGCGATGTCACTCCCTGCCTCGAAGCCCGGGGGGATGGTCCGGAGCATCCCCGAGGCCCCTTCCCGCGCGATCCGGTCGAAGTTCGGGGTGCAGGCATACTCCAGCGGCGTCTGCCCCCCGAGCTCCTCCAGGGGCTCGTCGGCCATACCGTCCCCGACCACCATCAGGTATTTTCTGGAGGTCATGGTCCGCCCCCGATTATGGTCAGGATTCCCAGGGTGGGGAGTGAGGTTACTAGGGCTGCGGCTACCGTGCCGAGGATGATGGCAGGAAGTGCATACCGGAACGGGATACCGAAGACGAATGCCGCCGCGCATCCGCTCCAGGCGCCGGTCATCGGCAGCGGCACTGCCACAAAGAGGAAGAGTCCCACCGCCCCGAGCTGCTCCCGACCCTCCATCTTCCTGCGCGTCCGGTCAAAGAGCCACCGGAAGAACCGGTCAAAGAGGGGGGAGTTCCTGATCAGAAACCCTGAAACCGGTTCCAGCAGCAGGAGCAGGGGCACCACAGGGAGGAGATTTCCGGCAAGGGCAAGCAGGAAGGCCTCCGGTGGCGGGTATCCGGACAGCAGCGCCGCCGGAATGGCATACCTGGCCTCAAAGAAGGGGATCGCACCGAGCAGGATGATCAGGAGCGCAGAGGCAGGGTCCAAGGGTCAACCCTCCTGTGCTATGGCCCCCGCGGCAGCCGCCACGCTCTCCCGGGAGCCCATAGCCGGCTTCCAGCCCAGTGCCTTCAGCCTGTCGATGGAGAGGAGCATCCTCGGGACATCGCCCACCCAGCCCCGTTCTCCTCCGGTGAACCGGTAGTCCACCTTCGGGAGGCCGAGAGCCGCCGCCACGATATCAGCGATACCAGTTACATCAATCCAGTCCTCGGACCCGATGTTCAGGACATGGTAGGTTCCCTTCGCCCGCTCGATGGCAAAAAGCATGGCCTTCACGCACTCGTGGACCTCGAGGTAGGACTTGGTCTGCTTCCCGTCCCCGAGGATCTCGAGGGCCTGGGGATTCTCCCTCAGCTTGTGGACAAAGTCCCAGATGACCCCGTGGTTCGAGCGCTCGCCGATAATGTTCGCGAACCGGAACACCCATCCCCGCATGCCGTAGGAGTGGCAGTACGCCGAGATGAGGGCCTCGCACGCGAGCTTGCTCGCCGCGTAGACCGAGATGGGCACCAAGGGGGCGTAGTCCTCGGGGGTGGGGATGACCGAGGCCTCGCCATAGACCGTCGAGGTGGAGGTGAAGACGATGCCCGGGACGTCGTGGCGCCTCATCGCCTCCAGGACCCGGGCCGTGGCAAGGATGTTGTTCCTGACCACGCTCTCCGGATGGATCCCGCTCATCCTGACATCGGGATCGGCGGCGAGGTGGTAGACCCGGGCGGCTCCTGCGAAGAGGTCCTGCCATCCTTCGTGCAGGAGATCGGCCTTCGTGAGAGTGGTACCTCCCTTCCCGAGAGGTCCCGCGATGTTCGATTCGGAGCCGGTGCTCAGGTTATCGATGACAGTGACCTTCTCCCCGCGCCCTGCAAGGGCATCCACGAGGTGGGAGCCAATAAAACCGCAGCCACCCGTCACCACAGCGCCCATGAGAGCTTATTTGCCCTCCCCATGTAAAATACCGGTGTTCGTATGATCTACAGGCGGCGGTGTTCCTGATGGGAGATCCCCTGACCCGGGTGGAGTTCACTCACCTCTCGAAGGTCCTCTACCCCGAGGCAGGGATCACCAAACTCGAGGTGATCAAGTACTTCATCAGGATAGCCCCGAGGATCCTGCCCCTCCTTGCAGGAAGGCCGATCGTCCTCACCCGGTTCCCCGACGGTGCAGGAGCCCCGGGTTTCTA